>CAMJQA010000069.1 GCA_946407895.1 uncultured Prevotellaceae bacterium | reverse complement strand
CAATAATACTTGAAACATTAATTCCCGTTAATATGCCATTAATTAATCATTAATTATTATTAGAAAAAAACTTTCGGGATATATCAAGGAACACGAATCTTGCTATGTGTTTACTTTTTTTAAGGAAAAACTTGTGTGATTCAAAAATAATCCGTAATATTGCAGCCGAAAGAACCAATTATTATGAAAAAGAACCAATTATTATGAAAAAGTTTATCATCATGCTGTTAGCGGCAACCGGCTTACTGTCTTCTTGCTTCAACGAAGAGATCTATCCTGTGGGTAAGCGCACGATTCCCGAGGACTACCATCCCTTCGTTATGGAAGGGAAGCAATGGAACTACCAGGCCGTTGACTTAAGAACCAGCATGTCATGCACCTGTTCCTACAGCATACAGGGCGACACACTGGTAGGTAAGACGATGTACAAGAAACTACTCATGCAGGTTTCATCGCAGGAAGATAGGGAACAGTGGATGTATGTCGGAGCGTTGCGAGAAATGGCTATGCAAGTATTTTACTTGCGCAGGGACAACCACAATGAAGACCTGATTTACGACTTTGGCGTGCGCAAAGGGAACAAGTTTAAATGGAACGGTCTCAAGGTAGAAGTATCCAGTATTGACCAATACATCGTATCGAAAGGTTTTCGTCACCGCACCATAGACCTTGACGGAATAGATTATTGCATGTGTGCCTACCAGTGGATTGAAGGTATAGGAGATTATGACGACGGTCTTTTCTGGAATGAAGATTTCATCGGCATCCAATATCTGCAGGCATGCTACGAGAATGATGTCTGCATTTTTGACATCTCTGACATGGATTTTTTATAGCATGATAAGTAGGCAATCTCAAGAATAGACGAAACCCATCATGTGACTTTTGTTCAGGGCCGTCATCCGCTAACAGAACTGCGGGTGGCGGCCTTTACGTTTCAAGGTAATTATGGTACCCTGCTGTTGGCCTCCGTTTCGCGCGGGCGCGATACCCGTCTGACTTTCCTCCCCCCTCTATACATGCCCCCTTATAAGGGGGCTATTGTATGAGGGGAGTCAGGCGGGCATTTATTTTTAAGATGCTTAATGTAAAGAATATCCCAAGCATATATGATTTCACACAACGGTATCACATAAAGGCTGAATTCGCATTGAATAAAGCCTTTATTCTGCTCGAATTAAGGCTTCTTACGGATAGAATTAAGGCTGAATACAAGTCCCATAAAGGCTCCGTCAATGAAAGCAATGACATCAATGCAAGGACTCTTAAGGCCGGTTAACACCAGATAAGGCCGGTTAAGGCGGAATAAGTGCGAAGTGCTCCTCCTAGATGTTCGTACCTTTGCAGTGCGAACCCGGAGAAATCGGTGCCTAAATTATAACAAAAACAATAAAGCGCTTTGCAAGCGGCGTAAAGGCCGAGCGGCGAAATCCTCGTTCAGGCAGGTTGGAGGGCAAAAGCAAGGAGGCTATGCCCAGTTCCGTATGGTTGGCAACCGCTCGCCCTTTGGACGCTTTGCTTGCAAAGAACTATAGCCAAACGTTAAAGGAACTAAAGTATCATTCCTCTGAACGTAAGGCAATGGCACTTGTTTGTAAGTTGAAGAAATATATGATATAGTTGGTACAGATTATGCATGAGGTAACAGATTTGACAAAAGAATATCACGGAAAACAAGCAGAAGAGTGAGAATAAGGAAGCATAATTGAATATAATAGTTAAAAAAAGTAGGAATTTGGGCATAATTGCAAAATTGTTTGTATCTTTGTCCCAAATAATAGATTCATCCGATATGGACAAAGACATCAATCGGCTAAAAGTGGTTTTGGCAGAAAAGAAGAGAACGAACAAATGGTTGGCAGAACAGTTAGGAGTTGCACTCTCTACTGTTTCAAAGTGGTGTACAAATGTATGCCAGCCAAGTCTTGAAACCCTTCTACAAATTTCAGAGTACTTGGGGGTGAAAGCCCAAAAGTTACTTAGGGAAGAATCCGATAATTAGTAAAACTATGCCGTACACTGATTTCGATAATATAGAGGTTAGCCATGAGTGGGCATTTGAAAATGTCCGTTCCACTGAGCAGTGGACACATGGCTACCATCGTTATCCTGCCAAGTTTTTACCTAATGTCGTAAAAAAGATTATAGAGGACTTTGCACCAGGCAGTAATGTCATTGCCGATTTGTTTGCTGGCTGTGGTACGACCCTCGTTGAAGCGAAAGCACATGGGAAGAAGTCAATTGGAACTGACATCAACCCCGTTGCTCAGTTAATCACGAAAGTAAAGACTACTCCTATAGAACCTGTAGGTCTTCAGCAAGCATACGACACTTTGATTGGATTGTTTGATGGTTATGTAGAGAATGACTATATCAATATTCAGAAGCACGACAGAATTGACTACTGGTTCTTTCCGTCAGAAAAAGCAAAAGTTGCATTTCTATTTGAAACGGTCAACAATGCTCCCTTTGATAACGCAACAAAAGAGTTTTTCTATGTCTGCATATCTCACATATTAAAGAATTGCTCTCGCTGGCTGCAATCAAGCACAAAGCCACAAATTGATCCAAAGAAAGACGAAAAGATACCAGACCCTTTCGAAGAATTCAAGCGTCATTGCCAGAAGATGATAAAAAGCAATCGTACCTTTTATGAGGAACTGGTGGCAAAAGGGAATCTAAATGTGGAATGCGACATTCTTTTAGAGGATGCTCGGCACACCTCTATCCAAAGCGGGAGTGTAGATGTCATCATTACTTCGCCACCATACGTCACCTCATACGAGTATGCAGATATTCACCAACTGACTGGATATTGGATGGACTATATTCCCAATATGCAGGATTTCAGAAGACTGTTTATTGGTACATCCTATTCTGGTAACACCTCTATGGATGTACCAGGAAACGCGTTGGGGCAGGAAATCGTCAATGAGTTGGCAAAGAAAAGTAAGCATATAGCCTGTGATGTCGCTCAGTATTTCAATGATATGCAAGAAGTATCAAAGGAAATGGTGCGCATCTTGGCACAAGACGGCCAAGCCTGCATCGTGATTGGCAACACAAAGATAAAGGATGTTCACATCAAGTCAGCAGAAGTCTTTTATGATTTCCTGCAAAGTGCAGGCCTACAAGAGGTGGCTGTTATCAAGCGGAGCATCCCCCACAAATTGATGCCAACATTGCGCGACAGCGTTACAGGCAAATTCTCAAAATTGGATAATCCTAATTGCAAAAAGGTTTATCCGAATGAGTATGTAATCATAATGAAAAAGTAGGTTTATGGAAACCAAGTTTAAAATAAGACCATACGCAAGACTCCTAACAATGTTAGGTGAGCAACTTATCACAAACGAGCAAATTGCTCTTGCTGAACTCATCAAAAACGCATACGATGCTGATGCTGATTGGGTTAAAGTTTGTTTTGAATACTTTGAATATGATACAGAAAAAAATATCATAAAAGCATTGCCGCAATCCAAAATTATTATTGAAGATAATGGATGTGGTATGACATTGGATGTTATCAAAAATAGTTGGATGAATCCTGCCACTCCTAATAAGAAATCTAAAAGTACAAAAGACATACAGCGAACTCCAAAGAAGAAACGCATCATTCAGGGGGAAAAGGGTATTGGACGTTTTGCCATACTGAAATTAGGTAGAGACATAAAGATCTACACCCGTCCAGAGAATGCCAATAACGAGTATTGTATCAACTATAACTTCTCTCTGTATGATGACGACTTTCTGACAGAAGGAGGAGAAAAGAAAGATCTGTATATTGATGATATTGACATCTTGGTTACAGATGGGCAACCACATTATTTTATTCCAAGAGCTGTTGTTGTCAACAATGCAACTTATGATAAGGACAATCATCATGGAACAAGGATTGAAATATCTAACTTGAAAGGACAATGGAGCTATGAGAAAGTAGATTCCGTAAGCAAGGCTTCTCTCAAATTAGAATCCATTTTCGAGAGAATCACGCACAAAAGCAGTCTTCAACATATTGAAATCGGATTTGAATGCAATTCGAGAAGGATGCTGCTTGGTGATAAAGCGATAGAAGAATTATCAGCGTTATTACAGAACTCTTCAGTGTTGAAAATAACAGAGGGACAATATATCCAGGGTGATAGTCCTAGTAAATCAGCCTTTAAATATAAGATGAATGGTGTACCATACATCCTTCCTATATCTGACTCACAAATCTCTGGTCTTAAGTTTTTCAGAAACAGGTTTGTGGAAGGTGAGGATTTGTTTGGAAATACTCAGTTAAGAAAAAGTTCTTGTGGCAATTTCAATTTCAATTTCTTTGTTTTTGACTTTGTCGCTGACAAAGAGAGTCCTTATTACTTAAGCAAGCAAGAGAAAGAAACAATTAAAGAACATAGAATTTACTTGTATAGAGACAATATCAGAGTTGCCCCATATGGTGACCCTGATAATGACTGGCTTGAAGTTGACAAGTGGAGAGGTGTTGGTCGTGCAGGAGATTATTTGAGTAATGACCAAGTTGTAGGATTTGTTGATATAAGTAAAAACGGGAACCCGTCCTTAAAAGATAAGACCAACCGAGAAGGGCTTATCGAGGAAGGTTATGCCACCCGTGACTTTATTGTATTGCTCCATTCTTTCTTGTTGTTCATCCGTCAGCATCCTTATAAACAATATCAGGAGCGGGTAAATCAGCAGAAAGAACAAAAAATGAAGGCAATGCAAATCGTTGCATCAAAGTTTGACGAGTTGAAAGGCTATGTCTCAGGCAATACAAAGGCAATGGCTATTTATAACGATTTAGTAAAGTCATATAAAGTAGAGCAGAAATACTATACTGAGGGACTTAATAAGACTGAAGATTTGGCTGCAGTAGGCTTGTCCGTGGAGACTGCTTCTCACGACATGTCCATGATGTTGAATAAGGGCGTTGATGCTGTTGACAATTTGATAAAGGACATAGAAGGTGGAGTGCTGACTGACGAGCAGATAGAAAACGAATTACACACTATCCGTGGAATGTTTTCTTTCGTAAAAGATAGAATGCGCGATATACAACTTCTTTTCAAATCTTCAAAGCAAAGGAGAAGACCGATAAGGGTTAATGACCTGTTGGAGAAAGTTGAGAAGATATATAAGCGGACATTATTGCGGGAACATATTGATTATAGCATAAATAGAATAGGTTCACCAATCATTGCTTCTTGTACAGATGCCGTTGTTTTGCAACTACTTATCAATTTATTTGACAATGCTGTATATTGGTTGGCAACCCCCAATATAACAGACAGAAAGATTCTTATAACGCTGGATGGAGATAATAAGCAACTAATATTCTCTGATAACGGGCCAGGAATCAGAGAAGACGATAAGCCTTTCATATTCGAGGCTTTCTATTCTGGCAAAGAAGATGGAAGAGGATTAGGACTCTATATTGCCAGACAACTACTTCAAAGAATGGGGTATTCTATTTCTTTGGCAGAAGTGCCTTCCGAGAAAGTACTGAGTGGCGCAAACTTTGTTATTAACTTTGTAAAATATGACGACAATGACTAATATAATTGAATTGTTCTCTGGCATTGGTGTAATTATTGACGAGGCAATCTTTGAAGAGGGAGCCACATTAAATGGCATTCAAAAGATAGCCCAATCACTAAGGGACAATCATATTCCCCTATTGGAATATGATGAATTACCTGATGAATCCATAAATCAGTTTCATGGAGTCAGTTTCGTTATCTTGGACTGGAACTTAAGTGGTGAGCATCCCATACCCGAGGCAACCATACAAGACAACATTGCTTTCATAGGCAATTTGAGAAATGTGTGTTTTGCTCCGCTTTTCATTTTCAGCGACGAGGAGCCTTACGCTATTCAAGTGAGTTTGGAAGAAAATGGGCTTTATACAAACAACTGCCCCATATTTATAAAAAAGAAGGATGAATTGGATACAACAGAAAAATTCTTTTCTGAAATTGAAGCATGGCTCAAACAAACTCCGTCTATGTATGTCCTGAAAGAATGGGAGAGATCCACACGTGAGGCAAAAACAAAAATGCTATGGGCTTTAAGTTCTATTCATCCAGCTTGGCCATCAGTGTTATACAAATCAATACATGATGATGGAGGTGACCAGCCATCAGAGTTAATGCGACTGCTACAAAACAATCTATCATACAGATTGGAATATCCGCAATTTGATACAGATATCATCGAGGCTCAGGTTGATGGCATTGGAAAGGATGACTTAAGAAAGCTCTTAGAATGTGAAAGGTTTGTTCCGCAAGCAAGTCTTCCAAACCATCCATATGCTGGTGATATTTATTCTATAGATGGAAAATATTATTTAAATATTCGTCCCGATTGTGATATTATACGTAAACCTAAGAAGAAAGACATGTACCTTTTAAAGGGGAGTACCGTTGATGAGACAAAAATAAACACAGAAGACCAAGATTCAATAAAGTTTGATAGTGGGGAGTTCCTCGAAAAGAAGAATAGTTGCTATGTCGCATTTGTGCAAGGTAATATTCTAAGCTTTTCTTTAAGAGATATAGAATTGAAAAAGTGGAAGGACATCAAAGACAACCGTATTGGTCGCCTATTGCCTCCCTATATCACTAAAATTCAGCAGAAATATGCAGCATACTTGCAAAGGCAAGGATTACCTTCTATTCCCGAAGAAGCTATCAAATAGAGTTAGCAGGTAACTATAATATACTTAGTGGGTAACTCGGAAAAGTTAGTGGGTAAGTCAAATACAGATATTATATATACATGATACCATCAAATACGAAAGATCTGGCAAAACCGTTTATTAAGTGGGTCGGTGGAAAAGGGCAACTTCTCCAGCAACTTGAGAGACAATTGCCGACTAATTTGCATGAGGAGGAATTTACATATATAGAGCCTTTCGTCGGTGGCGGAGCGATGCTTTTCTATATGCTGCAAAACTTCATGAATATCAAGCAAGTAGTTATTAATGACATCAACCGCAATCTGACGGAAGCCTACAGAGTCATCAAGCAGGAACCGGAAGGGCTTGTTTATCGTTTGAAACAAATCGAAAAACAGTATCTTAACATTACAACGGAGGATAGGCGAAAGATTTTTTACCTCGAAATGCGCCGCCGATTCAACAGTTACGTCAAGGAAAACTTCAACGACGACAGCCAGCGAGACCTCGCCGACTTCTGTCGAATGCTCGACCGTACAAAAAACGTCTGCTGGATGCTCTCGAACTCCGACTGCTCAGCCAAGAACCCCGCAAACACGTTCAAAGTAGAATACAGATTCGCTTGTTAAGCTATGAAGAAAGAAACGCAGGAACATCAAGTTATCGAGATGATGCGTAAGGAGGGAGGATATGCCACTTTGCGCCGCTTGAATGAAATCGTGGACTTCTCTTCTTGGAAAACAAAGACGCCAGAGGCCACCGTTAGGAGAATCGTGCAGGACAGTAAGCAGTTTTTCAAGATTCAACCAGGACTTTGGGCTCTTGAAGAGTTCCGTGAAGAAGTCCTATGTAAATTTGAGCTGAAACTTGGCAACAAGCAAAGTGAGGAGATGTTCAGCCACGGCTATTATCAAGGACTACTTGTCGAAATTGGAAAGTTTAGCCATCGAATGACCTATGTACCCGCTCAAGACCAGAACCGAAAATTCATCGGACGCCGTCTCGGCGACATTGCTGACACAATAGAACTTCCACCTTTCACTTATAACAAACTTATGAAGCGCGCAAAAACGGTAGACGTTATCTGGTTCAACGAGCGACAGATGCCATCACACTTCTACGAGGTAGAGCACACGACAGACATAAAGAATTCACTCTCAAAATTCTATGAACTACAGGACTTCCATGCCAATTTCCATATTGTTGCTGACGCGAGCCGAAAAAAAGAGTTTGATGACAAACTGCATGTTTCCATGTTCGGAGCTATCGAAGACCGTGTGAAGTTTGTAGACTATAATCGTGTTGCCAAAAGATACGAAGGTCTTACTATAGTTAACAATTATATTTGGTAAAACAAGTAAAACACCGAAAACATTCATCGATAAAGTAAAATTGATCTTTTTTGATCACAAATATTAAAGAATGATCTTTTCCATATTATCTCAAATTTTGATCTTACTTTTGCAGCCGAATTGGTTGCAAATGGAATATCAAGTTACGATAAAAGAGACTCTTTCGCGCGTTTTGCGAATAGACTCATCCTCGGCAAAAGAGGCTGTGGATAGAGTATGGGAGCTCTATCGTAATGAGGAAGTTGTTCTTGATTATTCTGACCTATCTTTTTGTGACGTTTTTGCGGACGTCACTAAGGAGAAGATTACCCCTTACTACCGTTCCGCGTCACGTGACTTCACCCTCCTTCATGGTGATACCTTTGAATTGCTCCCGCAGTTCGATTTCCATTTCGACATGATATTTGCCGACCCGCCCTACTTCCTCTCCAACGACGGAATATCGGTGCAGGCTGGAAAAATAGTCAGCGTCAACAAGGGCGAATGGGATAGAGGGGGCACGCCCGAGGAAATCAACGAATTCAACAAGCGATGGATAAGCCTTTGCCGCGACAAGTTGAAGGAGGACGGAACCATCTGGATTTCCGGCACCTATCACAATATCTTCTCCGTAGCTAACAGTCTCACCGAACTGGGTTTCAAGATTCTCAACGTAGTCACATGGGCAAAGACCAACCCGCCGCCCAACATCTCCTGCCGCTACTTTACTTACTCAACCGAGTTCATCATCTGGGCAAGAAAGAGCGCGAAACGTCCGCACCATTTCAACTACGAACTAATGAAGCGTCTCAACGATGACAAGCAAATGACCGACGTGTGGCGACTGCCTGCCATCGCCCCGTGGGAAAAGTCCTGCGGCAAGCATCCCACGCAGAAGCCTCTTGCTCTATTGACTCGCATCATTCTTGCATCTACCAACAAGAACGCTTGGATTCTTGACCCATTCGCTGGTAGCAGCACTACGGGCATCGCAGCCAACCTTATAGGCCGTCGATTCCTCGGCATCGAGCGCGAGCAGGAGTTCATTGAAATCAGCCGCAAGCGTCGCGAGGAAATTAATAATTTCAAAGTATATGGCAACTACCGATCCAAGATAAAGGACATTGCCCGTAGCGAAATCTATGAGCCAAATTGTTTCGTTTGCGAAGAGGAAGCATTCGTTGATTTGCCTTTTTAGATTGTAGATATAAATTAACGCCCGAAGTATGGGATAATACTGATAATTAGGCAAAAATGAGCAGAACAGTACTTGTCGGCAACGACTTTAGTTTAGTTCATAGAACCATAATCAGATTTGAACAGAACAAGCATTACAACAATATCTCAGCAAGCAATACCCCAAGGAGGACGAGGGTTCTCCAAGTATGGAGCGACAAGGTCGAACGGCGAGTGGAAGGAGTTCAAGAACATGAAATGACAAAACGAGTATTATGTAATATTATTAACATAGCAATGGCATGAGCAAAAAGTCTATCCGTTTTTTTAACGACCGTGAGGTACGCGCCGTTTGGGACGAAGAGCACAATAAGTGGTGGTTTTCGGCTACGGACATTGTGCGGGCCATCAACGATGAAGAGGATTATGTAAAGGCCGGTAACTATTGGCGTTGGCTAAAAAAGAAGTTCAACACAGACGGCATCCAACTCGTGAGTATCACTCACGACTTCAAATTCGAGGCTCCTGATGGCAAGCAACGTAAGGCCGATGCGCTGGATGCGGAGGGTGTGCAGACTTTGGCCACCCACTATCCTAACAATCGGGCTAATGCCTTTCTCAATTGGTTCACCTATAGCGACAACAGCATTGACGGACAGAGCAAAAAGAAAGCATACACGCTGATAGAGAGTGGCTTGCTTGACAGTATGGAGCCAGGAACGGTGAAATGCCTACAACAGATTCATGCCTACCTCTTCGGCGGACTCTATGACTTTGCCGGGCAAATACGCACCAAGACCATCTGGAAAGACGGTACACTGTTTTGTCGTGCCGAATATCTGATGCAGAATCTGAGGCTCATTGAACAGATGCCTGAAACTTCTTTCGATGAAATAGTCAATAAGTATGTAGAGATGAACGTGGCGCATCCCTTTATGGAGGGCAATGGGCGTTCTACTCGCATCTGGCTGGACCTGATGTTCAAGAAACGCCTGAAACTGTGTGTCGATTGGAGCCAGATAGACAAGAAACGCTATCTGGAAGCGATGCGGAGAAGTACCACTGACGCGACATACATTAAGGCTTTGCTTAACGGGGCAATGACAGATGAGATTGATGACCGTGAGATTTTTATGAAAGGCATAGACTACTCTTACTATTACGAGCAGGAAGAATAGCGTATGGAACTATTGCAATACAAATATCATGATGCCTACAACATCCAAGCCAGCAGCACGGACATAGGCATGTCGTGGCGGAAGTTCAGTTCATCACTTCAATATGATCGACACTATCGGTCGTGGAATACGGAAGGTGTTCACTGAACGGCAGAAACGTTTCTTCCCCATGCCTGACTTTCAGTATCTGCACTCATTTGGCGGAGCCACAAGAGCAGAACTTAATACGCTGTTGCAATCCAAATTATCAGATGTGCTCACCGAGGAACAAAAGATACGGAAGATTGGTGATATGCTATTTGCCCTGAAGAAAAGTGGAGTCATTAAACTAATAGAAAAGAAGAAGTGGGTTTTAGTCGAACTATTAGTCAAAGTTTAGTTGAACTGACAACTTCAACATGGCTGAAATGCTGAAAACAAAGGAAAATCGAAGCATCGCTATATGCCTCCGTTTAGTCGAACTTCTAGCTTGAAATTAAATCGAAGTTATGCGGCATTTATATACAAGAATGCCCCAAAATAATTGAACCCTTTGGTTATGTGGGAATGGGGTTCTTTCATATTGAAAGGCAACTCACTGATATTCAAATCAAAAACAGGAGTTTTACTATTTTGAGACCGTACGAATCTCCTTGTTCTGCTACGGACTACACCAAAAGAACATCCGACACAGGATCAGCAGCTGTTTAATGATTCAGTGTCGGGCGCAACGGTATAAAAAATATGTGGAAAAGCCAAATTGCTATGTAAAAAAACAAATCTGCCGCTATGTTCCTCTCAAATTTGCTTTCACCCTAAAACTGAAAATCCTCGTTTTTCCCTGTCCCTGCCTTTTATTTACGCGCTTTCTGCTTTCGCTCGGCCTAAAAGGAAACTTTGATTGCAAAGAATCTTCCGGAAATTGCTTCTCAAAATCAGTCTTTTTTTGTAACTTTGCAGGCGAATTTGAGAAATTGAACTATGAGAAAGGCATTATCCTTGATGCTGGTTGTGATGATGACCAGCATGGCGTGGGCCGAGAACCATGCCGAGAAGTTGAGACGTAACTTGTTTGAGAATCCGCGCTATGTAATGGTGGTGGCGCACCGCGGTGACTGGCGCGGCGCACCCGAGAACTCGCTGCAAGCCTTCCAGAACAGCATAGACATGGGCGTGGATATGATTGAAGTGGACATACACAAGACGAAGGACGGACAACTGGTGTGCATGCACGACGTCACACTGAACCGCACGAGCACCGGAAAGGGCAAGATTGAAGATCACACCCTGGCCGAGCTGAAGAAGCTGAGGCTGAAGCAACAGCACGGTGCCACCGCCACTCGCCATGCCATACCCACACTGGAGGAGGTGCTGAACCTGTGCCGGGGGAAAATCCTCATCAATATAGACAAGGGATACGACTACTTCCAGGACGTAGTGCGACTGATGGAGAAGACGGGCACCACGGAGCAGGTCATCATAAAGTCGGGCAACAGGCCCGAGAAGGTGATAGCCGAGAACGGCAGCGTACTGGAGAAGGTCATCTACATGCCCATCGTTAACCTGAATGCTGACAACGCCCGGGAGATGGTGACGGAGAACCTGAAGCTGAAGCCCGTGGCTATTGAGTGCTGCATGAAGGAATACGACCAGAACGTGGAGGCCCTGCTGCAACAGATACGCGATGCCGGGGTGAAGGTGTGGATAAACAGCATCTGGCCAAGCCTGTGTGCCGGGCATGATGACGACCGTGCCGTAGAGATGAAGGAGCCCGACGAGTCGTGGGGATGGATACTGGAACGCGGTGCCACGCTTATCCAGTCGGACCGCCCCGCCCCGCTGATGAAGTACCTGAAGGCACAAAAGAGGAGAAAGCTGAAATGACGGAAGGGATGCAACACGAAACCCACACACTCCCCTGCGGGCTGCGCATAGTCTGTGCCCCACGCCGTTCGCAGGTGGTTTATTGCGGCATTGCCGTAGATGCAGGGACGCGCGATGAGCTGAACGGGGAGAGCGGCATGGCACACTTCACCGAACACATGACATTCAAGGGCACGGCACACCGCTCGCCCCGTCAGATCATCACGCGGATGGAGTCGGTGGGCGGCGACCTGAATGCCTACACGGGCAAGGAGGAGACGGTCTTTTACTGCACCATGCTGCGCCCCCACCTGGCGCGTGCCATAGAACTGCTGCTCGACATCACCCTGCACAGCACCTATCCGCAGCGCGAGATGGAACGCGAGGTGGAGGTGGTGATTGATGAGATAGAGAGCTATAACGACTCGCCAAGCGAGTTGATATATGACGAGTTCGAGAGCCTGCTGTTTGCAGGCCATTCGCTCGGACGCAACATCCTGGGCGAGGCGGAACGGCTGCGCCAGCTGACATCGACCGACATGCTGGCCTTCACGAAACGTCTATACCGGCCAGAGCGCATGGTGCTCTACGTCTATGGCGACGTGGAGATGAGGCAGGTGTGCCGACTGGCTGAGCGTCACCTGCAAGACCTGGCCGTAGGGCCGCAGCCCGATGCGCGGCGCACGGCCTTCGTAGCACCGCAGACGGGTACGCCGCAGCATGTAGTACGACAGCGCGACACGCACCAGGCTCATGTGATGATAGGCACCCGCTGCTTCGGAGCCGAAGACCCGCGCCAGCTGTCGCTCTTCATGCTGAACAACCTGTTGGGCGGACCGGGGATGAGCAGCAGGCTGAACATGGCTCTGCGCGAACGGAACGGACTTGTATATACCGTAGAGAGCAACCTGACGAACTACACGGACACGGGTGTATGGAGCGTCTATTTCGGTTGTGACCACAAGGATGTGAACCGATGCCGCCACCTGGTGATGCACGAACTGCGGCGCCTGACCGAGGAGCCGTTGAGCACAAGGGCCATGGAGGCGGCCCGACGTCAGCTGAAGGGACAGATAGGCACCTCGTATGACAATGCCGAGAACGTGGCGATAGGCATGGCTAAACGCTTCCTGCACTATGGACGCACGCAAACCATGGAACAGCTGTTCGAGCGGCTGGACGCCCTGACACCGGAACGGCTGTGGCAAACGGCACAAGAGGTCTTCGCACCGGAGAACCTGCTGACGCTGGAATATGAGTGAGAAAGTTTAAAGTTCAAGGTTTAAGGTTCAAAGTTCAAGGTTCAAGGTTCAAATGGGGCAAAGGTTTAAAAGCCCAAAAAGTTAAACAGTGGCAAAGAAGAAGAAAAGGAGACTAAAGAAAAGTGTACGCAGGGGGTGCCTGGGCATACTGATGACGATTCTGTTGTTCATCATGTTCAGCGTATATGAATGCCAGCGGGACAGAACTGAGCACGAACTGCCCGAAGTAGTACTCCAAGACACGCTGCCCGACGAGACCGACTCGCTGCTGGCCCTACGACTGGATGAGGTGCTGGGACGGACACCCCGCACAGACTCCTCGAAGGTAGGCATGTTCGTATATGACCTTACTCGCCGCTGCCCCGTCTATGCCCACCGTGCCACCCAGCTTATGGTTCCGGCCTCGTGCATGAAGCTCCTGACAGCCGTTTGTGCCCTGAAGCGACTGGGCCCCGACCATCAGTATGAAAGTAACCTGTACGTGAAGGGTACCATCAGGCAAGGCACCCTGTGCGGCTATGTGCTGGTGGCAATGGACGACGACCCCCTCATGGAGACTTTTGAGGACTTCGCCCTGGCACTGCGCCAGATGGGCATAGAGCGCATACTGGGCGACATACACTTCGACCTGGCCCGCCGGGATACGTTGCTGCCCCACCCCACAGCCTCGTTCTGGGACATTCCATATAACAGCCTCCCCCTGCTGATGAGGGGAGAGCGACGGGTGGAACAAGACTTCCGGGGAGCCCTACAGGAAGCAGGCATACAGTTCAGCCGCAGCGTGCTCTTCGGCCATACCTGGCTGGAGGGCATGGACAGGACGAAACAGCGGCAGGAATACGAAGTGGCCCTGAAGGATGCACGGCTGGGGGCACGCCTTGTGAGGCAGCAGACGCATAAGCTACGTGAGGTGCTGGCGCCCATGCTCATCTACAGCAGTAACATCAAGGCGGAGGCGGTGCGCTACCATACCGACCACTTCACAGACCGATGGGGAGGCGGACAGGCAGAAAACGGGCATGCCGTAGAGACCTTCCTGCTCGAGGAGATGCCCTGGACGATGACGGAAGGCCTGGTGGTGAACGACGGCAGCGGACTGTCGCCGCAAAACAGGCTGACGCCAAAGTTCCTGACGCGCCTGCTTGTATATACCTATGACAACCCTGAGATATGGAATGTAATGGTGGACGAACTGTTGGCTACGCCCAACGACCCAGTGCGGGCTGGCTCGCTGTACGGACGAATGACCGAACCGTACTTCAACGGACGTGTGTTCGCCAAGACGGGTACGCTGACCACCGTAGGCGTTTCCTCGCTGAGCGGCTATTGCCTGTCAGACGGCGGGCGATGGTATGCCTTCTCCATCATCGGTGAAGACACACCTGTTGCAGAGTCGCGCCTGCTGCAAGACGCGCTGTGCAAGGTTATGGTACGTACCGGAAACGCGCCCTAAAAAAGAATGCAGAGATATACTTAACCCGAATCGGCCGGTCTTATGGCCGATTCGGGTTTCACTTACTTTTCTTCGTCACTTACTTCTCTTCGTCAGGCGTCTGAGCCTCCTCTTCCTTCTTACGAGCCAGGTATTCGGGCAGTGAAAGTCCGGCCTGATCCAGGAGGTCGTTCAATGGAGGAATGCTCTTGACAAGCCCCGAGAGGAAGTTGGCCGTGCTGGTTTGTCCGTCACCAGTGCCGCCATTGTCCCAAACAGTGACCTTATCAATCTGTATGCCCTTGATGGCCTCAACCTGCGTCTTGACCAGTTCGGGCAGTTTCTCGAGCAGGAGCAGCGTGTAGGCACCCTTTGTGTCGCCTCCGGCGGCCTGAATCATCTTGTCGTAACCGTCGGCCTGCTTGGTGAGCACCTCAAACAAGCCCTTGGCTTCAGCCTCCATCTTGGCGAAGATGGCATCAGCCTCACCCTTTGCATTAACGCGCTTCTGCTCAGCCTCTGCCTCGGCAGCGATGACCAGCCTCTTCTTCTCAATCTCCTGTGCTACGAGCACATTTGCCGTTTGCGTGCTTCGCTCCTTGTCGGCACGAGCCTCCTCGGCCTTCTGCTCGGCAGCGTATGCCTCCTCCAGCGCCTGAGCCTGTGCCACCTTCTCAGCAGCCACTGCCTTGCGCTGTGCCTCGGCTTCTTTCTCGCGGCGAACAGCATCAGAGTTGGCAATCTCCACCTTAGCCTCGTTCTCACCCTTCACAGCTGCGGCATTGGCCTCTGCCGTCCGGATACGCGTCTCGCGCACGGCTTCAGCCTTACCAATCTCACCTATCTTCTCCTGCTCGGCCACACGCACCTTAGCCTCGTTGATGGCCTTAGCTGCTGCTTCCTGACCAAGAGCCTCGATGTATCCGCTTTCGTCCTTGATGTCCGTCACATTTACGTTGATGAGGCGCAAACCTATCTTCTTCAGCTCCACCTCCACATTTGCCGTAATGGCCTCCAGGAACTTGTCGCGGTCGCTGTTGAGTTCCTCAATGCTCATTGTGGCAATAACGAGACGCAGCTGTCCGAACAGAATATCGCGAGCCAGTTCCTGAATCTGCTGTGCTGACTGACCCAGCAGGCGCTCGGCTGCTGCCAGCATGCTCTCGGGTTCAGTGCTGATACCCACTGTAAAGCGGCAGGGCACGTCAACGCGGATGTTCTGACGGCTCAGGGCATTCGTAAGGTTGGCATCGATGCCAATGGGCGTAAGGGACAGGTAGGCATAGTCCTCGATGATGGGCCATACGAAGGCACCACCACCGTGGATGCACTTGGCCGAGCGGGTGGATGACTTGCTACCGTAGATGACCAGAATCTTATCGCTGGGACAGCGACGGTAGCGGTTGATTAACGCCATGAAAAGAAAGACGAGTACGATGACTCCAATTACTCCGAAATAAAGGGCTTCCATAAATTAATTAGGTTTTATGAGGTTTATAAATTTACTGGGTTATCAGATTTTGTCCACCATCAGCACTTTGCCGCCAATGATGCTCGTGATGCGTACCTGTGCGCCGCTGGGTATGGCCTCGCCAGACGTGACGGCAGGCAGTTCCTGAACAGAGCCTCCGAAGCTGACCTGCACCTTGCCCTGCCCGCTCCGACTGGCCGGGATGCGGATATAGACGGTGACCACTTGCCCTACGGCTTCCTGAATATTAAAGGCCCCGTTTGACTCCAGCTTCATCAGCTTGCGGAACATGAATAGGAAGGCGGCCACCAGGAGGCAACCACACAGCAGGGCCACCACCGCCAGCAGGAAACGGTTGGGTATGACGTTCCAAAAGCAGACACCACCCCAGCCAATGCCCAGCAGGAAATTTACCATGTTGCGGATGGTGAAGAGCTGGATAGCACCGCCCGTATCCATCGTATCGCCACTGCCGTCTCCAAAATCGGCATCGCTGGAAGCATCGAAGTCCACGTCACTATCTGTGTCGCCTATGCCCACAAGCGTGAGCACCATCTGAATAAGGAATACGAGCGTAGCCAGCAGGGCCACAATCCAGTAGGCGCGGAGAGAGGGCTCTAAGCCTTCCAACCAGGAAATAAATGTGTTCATGTGAATCTTTTATTATAAGTTAAACAAAAATGCGGAATCTCGGTTGTCAGGGGACATGGCAGCCCCCATTTCGGCCTTACTCCGAAGCAAAGTTAACTCTTTTTTCGTCATTAGCCACAAAAAAACTCCTTAATTTTTGTAAAAAGTATGCTTTTATTTGTATTTTTGCTGAATGGAAACAAAACATCCTCTTGAAAAATTCTTTTTTTGCCCCATCTGTGGTGCATCGCGCTTCGAAGCCAGCAGCGAGAAGAGCAAGCGATGCTGGGTATGCGGCTTCGAATACTTCCTGAACCCCAGTACGTCGACCGTAGCCGTAATAGTGAGCCAGAAAAACGAGCTGTTAGCCGTGCGCCGTGCCAAGGAGCCGGCAAAAGGCACATTGGACCTGCCAGGCGGCTTCTGCGACTGCGGCGAGACGGCAGAACAGGGTGTAATACGCGAGGTAAGGGAAGAAACCGGATTGACGGTTTGCCATGCAGAATTCCTGTTCTCGCTGCCCAACGTATATCCATATAGCGGATTCGACGTACATACCACCGACCTGTTCTTCCTTTGCAGAGTGGAATCAACGGAAAACGCCAGTGCAATGGATGATGCCAGCGAACTGATGTGGCTTCCGTGGAACGATATTAAGCCCGAAGCCTTTGGCCTGAACTCCATAAGAAAGGGCGTAGAGCAACTTTTAGCCAAAAATCTCTTTTATAAATAAGGTATAAAGGCGATAATAGCGTTATAACAAGGATACTTCCGCTCTGATAACCAAAATTAAAATGATTTTTATTTTGTTTATCTCTCACTTAATCGTACCTTTGCGCCCAAAATCACAAAAAAGAAAGAAAAATGAAGCAAAATCTGGTTATTGTGGAGAGTCCTGCAAAAGCCAAAACCATTGAGAAATTCCTGGGTGAGGATTACAAGGTGCTTTCAAGTTACGGTCACATCCGCGACTTGAAGAAAAAAACCTTCAGCATAGATATGGACACCTTCAAGCCGCAATATGAAGTGCCAACGGACAAGGTGAAAGTTGTGGAACAACTGAAGAAACAGGCCAAAGAGGCTCAGATTGTATGGCTGGCTTCCGATGAAGACCGCGAAGGAGAGGCCATCAGCTGGCATTTGTCTGAGGTACTGAAGTTAAATCCCAGTACTACACGCCGCATCGTATTTCATGAGATTACAAAACCAGCCATCCTGGAGGCTATAGAACACCCGAGGGACATTGACCTGAACCTGGTCAACGCCCAGCAGGCCCGCCGGGTACTGGATCGTATCGTAGGCTTCAAGCTGAGCCCTGTATTATGGCGCAAGGTTAAGCCAGCCCTGAGTGCCGGGCGCGTTCAAAGCGTGGCCGTAAAGCTCATTGTGGAGCGTGAGCGCGAGATACAGAACTTCAAGGGCGAAGACAGCTATAAGGTTACGGCAGCCTTCACTACCGCTGACGGCAGTGTGATAAAGGCTGAGCTGAACCGACGCTTCCCGACCCTGGAACAGGCAGAAGGCTTCCTGAAGAAGTGTGCATCTGCAAACTTTACGGTGCAGGACGTGTGCACAAAGCCCATGAAGCGCGTACCCGCCCCGCCATTCACCACCAGCACCCTGCAGCAGGAGGCCGCACACAAGCTGGGATTCACCGTGGCGCAGACAATGATGGTGGCTCAGCACCTCTATGAGAGCGGACGGATTACCTATATGCGTACCGACAGCGTGAACCTGAGTTCTCTCTGCCTGGGAGCCAGCAAGAAGGTCATCACGGAACAGATAGGCAAGGAGTATGTGAAGACACGCCAGTATCACACCCACTCCAAGGGCGCTCAGGAAGCGCATGAAGCCATACGGCCCACCTATATGGATCAGGCTCAAATAGAAGGCACCTCGCAAGAGCGTAAGCTATATGACCTCATCTGGAAGCGCACCCTGGCCAGCCAGATGGCAGACGCAGAGATAGAGAAAACGCAGGTAACCATTGACATCAGCGGCATGGAAGAAACGTTCGTGGCAACGGGCGAGGTAGTGAAATTCGACGGTTTCCTGCGCATCTACCGCGAAACCGTGCAGGACGATGAGAATGCTGAAGAGGACAACAGCCTGTTGCCCCCCATTGCAAAGGGCGAGGCGATGAAATGCGGCCCGGTGGTGGCCACACAGCGCTTTGCACAGCGCCCCGTAAGATACAATGAAGCAAGCCTCGTGCGCAAGCTGGAGGAACTGGGCATAGGGCGCCCCAGCACTTATGCCACCACCATTACTACCATACAGCAGCGCGACTATGTGTCGAAAGGTGACAAGACAGGCGAGGAACGCAACTATGTGACCCTGACAATGGAGAACGGACAGATTAGCCAGGAAACCCACTCCATCCTGCTGGGAGCCGAACGCGGCAAACTGCTGCCCACAGACGTAGGCATTGTCGTTAATGACTTCCTGCAGGCCAATTTCCCCGAAATCATGGATTACAACTTCACAGCCGAGGTGGAGAAGCACTTTGACGAAATAGCCGAGGGCAAGGCCGACTGGACAAAGACGATACGCGATTTCTACAACGACTTTGAGCCGCTGGTGGAGAAGTCCATCAATATGCGCTCAGAGCACAAAGTGGGTGAGCGATTCCTTGGCAACAGCCCCGAGACGGGCGAAGCCGTGACCGTGAAGATAGGGCGCTTCGGCCCTGTGGTTCAGATAGGCAGTGCCGATGAGCGCCGCAAGCCTCGCTTTGCCCAGCTGAAGAAGGGCCAGACGATGGAGAGCATCACCCTGGAAGAGGCATTGGAGCTGTTCCGCCTGCCAAGGGTCATGGGCGAGTACGAAGGCAAGCCGGTTGTCATTGGTGCCGGACGTTTCGGACCGTATGTGTCGCACAACGGCAACTATGTGTCCATCCCCAAGGGCAAAGACCCGCTGACAATGACCTTCGAGGAGAGCGTCATCATGATTCACCGCAAATACATGGAGGAGAATGAACGCCACCTGAGAAGCTTCGACGAAGAACCCGAGCTGGAGGTGCTGAATGGAAAATACGGACCGTACATCGCCTACAAGGGCGTGAACTATAAACTCCCGAAGTCAATGCACGAACGTGCCCGGGAGCTGACGCTGGAGGAGTGCATGTCCTTCATACAAGCCCAGCAGGAAAAAGAAGCAGGCACAGAGGGTTCTGCACCCAGAAAGCGCCGCTACTTCAAGCGCCAATCCTAAGGAGAACGGTAAAAGATGACACGGATTATTCTGATTGGATATATGGGGTCGGGCAAGACCACCGTAGGGCGCCAGCTGGCCCTGGCCCTGGGTATTTCCTTCTACGACCTGGATTGGTATATTGAGATGCGTTATCACCGCACCGTTGCCCAGCTCTTTGCCGAGCGTGGCGAGGACGGTTTCCGCCAGATGGAGCGTAATATGCTGCACGAGGTGGCCGAATTTGAGAACATCGTGCTGTCATGCGGCGGCGGTACGCCTTGCTTCTTCGACAACATGGCGTATATGAACAGCCTTGCCGACACGGTGTATCTGAAGGCAACGCCCGAGGTGCTGGCCATGCACCTGAAGATGGGCAAGGTGGAACGCCCTCTTATCAAAGGCAAATCGGAGGAAGACCTGCTGCAATACATCCGCGAATCGGTACAGCAACGCGAGGCGTTCTATTCGCAAGCCAAGCACACCCTTGACGTAAGCCTGCTGGACAATTACGAGAAGATAAAGACCAGCGTACAGCTGCTGCGCGACGAGCTGGGCGTATAAGCATCGGGGCACAAACTTTACAACACATACAATTACCTTTATACATCAACACTCCTTATGAAGAAATGGCGAATTGAAGACTCGGAAGAACTGTACAACATCAAGGGATGGGGCGTCAACTATTTTGGTATAAACGACAAGGGCCACGTCTATGTGACGCCCAAGAAGAACAGCGTACAGGTAGATTTGAAAGAGCTGGTTGACCACCTGGCCACACGGCACGTCACGGCCCCACTGCTGCTACGCTTCCCCGACATTCTGGACAACCGTATTGAAAAGACAGACGAATGTTTCCGCAAGGCAGAAAAGGAGTATGAATACGAGGGCGAACACTTCATCATATTCCCCATCAAGGTGAATCAGATGCGCCCTGTCGTAGAAGAAATCATCAGCCACGGCAAGCGAT
The DNA here is from genome assembly GCA_946407895.1 of uncultured Prevotellaceae bacterium. Lineage (GTDB taxonomy): Bacteria > Bacteroidota > Bacteroidia > Bacteroidales > Bacteroidaceae > Physcousia. The sequence goes on along the minus strand of CAMJQA010000069.1, from coordinate 552 downwards.
ACAACCTGGGATTGGAAGCGGGTTCCAAGCCCGAGCTGCATGCCGTCCTGGCAACGAATATGGATAGCGACAGCCTCATCATCTGCAATGGTCACAAGGACCAGAACTTCATTGAACTGGCCCTGCTGGCACAGAAGATGGGGAAGCGCGTCTTCCTGGTCATCGAGAAGCTGCCCGAACTGAAGATCATTGCCGAAACAGCCGAGAAGCTGGGCGTAAGGCCCAACCTGGGCATACGCATCAAGCTGGCCAGCAGCGGCACCGGCAAGTGGCAGGAGAGCGGAGGCGATGCCAGTAAGTTCGGATTGAACTCGTCAGAGCTCCTGCTGGCACTGCAAACCCTCGATGAAATGGGCATGCGCGACTGCCTGCGGCTGATTCACTTCCATATCGGCAGCCAGATAACGAAGATACGCCATATCAGCACTGCCCTGCGCGAAGCGGCACAGTTCTACGTACAGCTGCACGCCATGGGTTTTGGCATTGAGTTTGTGGATTGCGGCGGCGGGCTTGGCGTTGACTATGACGGCACGCGCAGCAGCAACAGCGAGA
>CAMJQA010000068.1 GCA_946407895.1 uncultured Prevotellaceae bacterium | reverse complement strand
AGGTCAGAGGATGACTTAAAATAATCAAATTTCTTATGCTTTTTCAACAGAATTCTTGCTGGAATTCTCAAAAAAGTGTATATTTGCATCGCTAAAAATCTTAAAAAGGTGTAAATATGGTAGATAAGAAAACTCAAAAAGGTGAAGACGGCATCGTTTTGAAGCGTAAAATATATCAGCAACTCCTTGATTGGAAGGAGAAAAGAAATGGTGAGGTAGCACTACTTGTAGAAGGAGCGCGACGCATCGGAAAGAGTTATATCGTTGAAGAGTTTGCCAAGAATGAGTATGAGTCATATATCCTCATCGACTTCAATAAGGCTCCCCAGATGGTCAGAGATTGGTTCGACCTCTATCTGGAAGACCTCGATACGTTGTTCCTCTTTCTGAGCCAGCACTATAAAGTAAGGCTCCATGAGCGCAAGTCGCTCATTATCCTTGATGAGATTCAGTTATGCCCCAGAGCGAGAGCAGCCATCAAGTTTCTGGTGGCCGACAGAAGGTATGACTACATTGAGACGGGATCTTTGGTAAGTATCAAGAAAAACACACAAGGCATCGTGCTCCCATCGGAAGAACGTTCCATTCAGATGTACCCGATGGACTTTGAAGAGTTTCTTTGGGCTACAGGTAACGACATGCTGATGGACTTGATACGCAAGATGTATGCCGAGAGGAAACCGATGGGCCAGGCTTTCCATCGTCAGGCGATGGATGTTTTCCGCCTTTATATGATTGTAGGAGGAATGCCGCAGGCCGTCAAGAAGTATGTAGAGACCAAGGACTTTGATGCTGTAGATGCTGCCAAGCGCGATGTGCTGACAATCTATCGCAACGACATCTTCAATTATGCTGGTGAGATGGCTGGTAAGGTGGTGTCTATTTTCGACCAGATTCCTCCTCAGCTATCCAAGCACGAGAAGAAGTTCCGCCTGTCGGCCCTGAAACCAGGTGCGAGATATCGCGATTGGGATGACGCCTTCTTCTGGCTGATAGACGCAAGAGTTGTCAACATCTGCTACAATTCGACAGAGCCGAACATAGGACTGAAGATGAACGAAGACCGCACGACATTGAAATGCTATATGAACGATACGGGCTTGTTGATCAGTCATGCCTTCGACGAAAAGGGCATCGTTTCGTCTGAGATTTACCAGAAGTTGCTCTTTGGGAAGTTGGAGGTGAACGAGGGGATGCTCATTGAAAATATCGCGGCCCAGATGCTGGCAGCCAGCGGTAACAAGCTCTTTTTCTATAGTAAGTCGTCAGAGGAAGCCGAGGAACGAATGGAATTAGACTTCTTGCTTCAAAAGGACAAAGTGACCAGTCGCCACAATATCCGTCTGATAGAAGTCAAGAGCGGCAAGAACTACACGTTATCTTCCCTAAAGAAGTGTATGAAGAAGTTTGGTGAGTACATGACCACTCCTACTGTCTTGCATGCAGCTGACTACGAAGTAGAGGATGGCATCACCTATCTTCCGCTTTACATGACACCCTTATTGTAAGTACAAGGTGCATAAGTAGCTCATATAGGCGCTTCTGGTTTATCACTCGGCTTGCTTGTTACTAAAAGGGAGGCAAGAATGGAGGCAAGAATCCCAAATGAATTCAGCCTTTATTCGACCTGCAAGAAGCCTTTATTCACCTTGAATTCAGCCTTAATACGAGGTGAAAGCAAGGCGAGGGGAGGTGGAAACAACGGCGTTGTTTCGGCAAAACAACGGCGTAGGAAGGCGAAAAGTACGCCATTGTTTTTCAAGCGCTATTGTTTCTATTAATGGTGGCTATTGTTTCTGTTAATGATAGCAATTGCCACTATTAATACTTGCAACCGCCTGGATTGAGAGATTCAATAGGCTGGATTGCACAATTCAAACGCTTGGATTGCACAATTCAAACGCCTGGATTGCACAATTCAATAGGCTGGATTGGCGAATTCAACAGGTTGAGCCAGATACGTATCCGAGTGAGGCGCGCGGAGCTGCGGCGGTTCCCCGGAATCTACTGCTTCTCGGCAAAGACGAGGCAGACGGGGCGGGGCGTAGGGATGCGGATGCCCGTGTCGGAGAGCAGGCCCGTGGCTTCGTCGCGGCGGAAGACCTGGATGACATCGTCGTAGGCACAGGCTACGAGCAGGAACCGCCCGTCGGGCGAGAGGGCAAAGTGGCGCGGATGGCTGCCCACAGGCTGGTAGGCGATGCGGCGGAGCATGCCGTCGGGCTGCACGCTGAAGACGGAGATGCCGTCTCCCTTGAGGCGATGGCTGGCATAGAGGAAGCGGCCGTCGGCGGAGAGGTGGATATCGGCGCTGCCACCGGCATGGAGCGAGTCGGCCGGGCAGACCTGATAGACGCGTATGCTGCCGTCGGGCAGGTAGCGCAGGGTGCACACCTCGTCGGAGAGTTCGCCCAGGGAGTAGGCGGTCTGCCCGTCGGCAGCGAAGCAGAGGTGGCGCGGACCGAGCCCGGGGCGCAGGAAGTGGGAAACGCACAGCGAGTCGGCGAGCAGCGGCGTGCCGTCGGCGTCGAGGGGGAAGGCGTGAATCATGTCGGTGCCCAGGTCGCTGCACCACATCCACCGCCTGTCGGGCGAGAAGAAGATGGAGTGCAGGTAGGGCTTTGTCTGCCGCTCGGGGTGCACGCTGCTGCCCTGGAATCGGAACTCGCGGCCGGGCAGCAGTCGTCCGTCGGGGGCGGTGGGGAAGGCCGATATGCTGCCGCCCGTGTAGTTGGCGGTGAGCACGGTGCGGCCGTCGGGGGCCAGGGTGATGTGGCACGGCCCGGCGCCGGGCGAGGGCTGGCTGCCCACGAGGCGGAGGGTGCCCCGCCGGGCATCGAGGCGCAGGTAGTTGGCGCTACTCTTGCCCGCCCCGGCCTCGCCCACGGCATATACGCGCAGGTAGCCGGCTGGGGCGCTGCCACGGGCCGCCACGGGAGGCGCCACGCAGAGGAAGCTGGGTCCGTTGATGCCGCTGAGCCCGCCGGCATAGGCGGCCTGGGCCGTTGCGGGATTGAAGTCGAAAACGCGAATGCCCTCATCTTTGCCCGATGAGAAGCTGCCTACGAGGAGCCAATAGCCCGTCAGCAGGAGGGATAGTGCTGTCATAATAGCTTGTACTTAGAGTTTAACCACCCTGCAAATGTACTGACTTTCTGGCTGAATACCAACTATTCGGCATATTTTTCGGCGTAATCTTTGGTATTTAGGGCGTCAATATGTAACTTTGCGGGGCAAAATAACTTAAATCAGAGAGATATGACACTTGATTACCATTCGATGCCCTTTGAGGACTTCCCAAACTTCAAGGGGGGCGAGAAGAAGCTGAGGGCCCAGATGTACTGGGACGGGCGGGTGAGGATTCTGCACGGCATACTGGAGCCCGGAGCCAGCATAGGCGAACACTTGCACGAGACGAATGCCGAGATTATGTTCATCCTGGCCGGCGAGGGTACGATAATCGACGACGGAGTGCCCTCACCCATCCGTGCCGGGCAATGCACGTACTGCGCCCTGGGGCACCGCCACAGCCTGGTGAACACGAGCGGGGCGGACCTGGAGTTCTACGCCAGCGTGCCCGAACAATAGGAGGCGAGGAGGGCTGACCGTATGAGGAGAAGGAGCTTCCTGCTGGGCATTATGATGCTGCTGGCCCTGGCCGGGCGGGCACAGGAGATGATGTACCGCGATACGTCGCGCGTGGGCGTGCCCTTTGCCAAGGACCCTGTGGTGGTACGCTTCGGGGGGCGCTACCTGATGTACTATTCCATACCGCCCCGCAAAGGGGAGGAGGGCGCCGGCTGGAACATAGGCATTGCCCAGAGCCGCGACCTGACGGAGTGGGAGCGCATAGGCGAGCTGACGCCCGAGCAGGAATGCGAGCGGCGGGGACTCTGCGCCCCGGGAGCCCTGGTGAGGGACGACACCCTGCACCTCTTCTACCAAACCTACGGCAACGGGCGGCGCGATGCCATCTGCCACGCCTGGAGCACCGACGGAAGGACCTTCCGTCGCGACCCTTCGAACCCTGTCTTCCAGCCCACGGGCAGCTGGCATTGCGGTAGGGCCATCGATGCCGAGGTATGCTACTTCGGCGGGCGATACCTGCTTTACTTTGCCACGCGCGACCCCGCCTTCGAGCGCCAGATGCTGGGCGTGGCCGTGGCGCCCAAGGGCACCGACTTCAGCCGCGGGCAATGGACGATGGCCTGCACGGAGAGCATACTGGAGCCCCAGCTGCCCTGGGAACAGAAGTGCATAGAGGGTGCCACCGTCATACGGCGCGGGCGCAGGCTGTATATGTTCTACGCCGGGGCATACAACAACGCGCCGCAGCAGATTGGAGTGGCCGTGAGCCGCGACGGCATACGATGGGAAAGACTCAGCCAGGAACCATTCCTCAGGAACGGAGAGCCGGGGACGTGGAACGAGAGCGAGTCGGGCCACCCCTGCATCTTCCGCGACGGCCGGCGGACATACCTATTCTACCAAGGGAATGCCAGCGGGGGGAAGGACTGGTACATATCCCGAACGGGAGTGAAATGGAGGAAAGGAAAACCAATTAAGAGATAAGACAAGCGTATGAAACAGATTCTATTGACGGCCGCACTGCTGATGGCAACGGCCTGCGGCGCGCAGAAGACCACAAAGCTGCCCGCACCGAACATGAAGCGACAGACAACGACAGTGATGGAAGCCTACAAGCAGAGGCGCAGCCAGCGGACCTTCAACCAGAAGGAGTTGAGCCGGCAGGACCTGGCCGACCTGCTCTGGACGGCACAGGGCGTAAACCGTGAGGACGGTAGGCTGACCATGCCGTCGTGCATGAACTGGCAGGAAATCAGGCTGTACCTGTTCGACCGCAAGGGAGTGAGCCTGTACGACCCGAAGACGCACAGCCTGCAGGAGGTGGCCCAGGGCGACCAGCGCAAGCTGATTGCCGGCCGGCAGGACTTCGTCATGCAGGCACCCGTGAGCCTGCTCCTGGTGGCAGACCTGGAGAAGAACGGACACACCGACGCCCGCTCGCGTGAGATGGCTGCCGTGGATGCCGGCATCTGCACGCAGAACATTTGCCTCTTCTGCGCGGCAGCGGGGCTCGCCACCGTGCCCCGCGCCTCGATGGAGCACGAGAAGCTGTCCGCCCTGCTGGGCCTGACGGAGCATCAGATTCCGATGATGAACTGCCCCGTCGGGTACCCTAAGGAGGAGGCAAGCAAGTAGGCTGCCCTACCCTTTCGCCGGCCCCTCGGCCCTGCCGACCGGCTTGCCGAAGTATGCTGAACAAAAGAAGCGAGGCCGAGAGCCTCGCTTCTTGTTTTACCTTCCCCGCCCCGGGCAGGAGGCCCGCCGGCGTCAGCAACCGCCCTGCGCGGCCAGGCGGACGAACAAATCATGCAGGCGGCGGCTCAGTGCGGCCTCATCCTCCATCAGATGCCAAAGTTGGTGGAGCCGGCGCTCGTTATCGCTGCCCGGAATCCACAGCCGCAAGTATCCGCTGGGGCCGTACTTCTCGCGCAGGTGTGCGAGGGCCCGCTCGACATGACCGTCGGGCGATAGCTCGGGGTAATGGGCGAGCCCGTACTGCAGGGTGCGCTCCATAATCAACTGGGGGTCTATGAGGCGGTCGGCCTCGGCCACAATGCGCCCGTAGAGGCTGCGCGGCTCGTGCAAGGCGCTTGCCCGGTGATCCTCGGCCGCCTGGGCCATCAACTCGATGTCGCCGGGGCTGAACCAGCGGGGCAGCTGGGGATCAGCCCGCAGGATGCGCCCGCTGGTGAGGTGGTGCTCCTGACGACCGGCACAGAGGCCCAGGTCGTGGAACAGTGCAACGACACAGAGCATTGCAGGCCGCGCTCCGTACGTCCGCCCCAGCTGCAGGCTGCGCCGAAGCACCGCCAGCGCATGGTCCTGGCGGTGTGCGGCGTCGAAGGCAGCGTATCGCGGCAGGATCTCAAGAAACAGGTATTCGCCCAGCCCCTGGGGCAGTTCGGCGCTCACGACGACCGGGCTCTCATAGCTTTTACTCATCGGCATGGCCCAACGAAGGGTTCAAACAGTTACAACAAAAGCCGGAGAGCGCAGAACTCCCCGGCCCTAAATCATGCGGCGTGTCCGCCAGCCGATCACTTCTTCGGCCGGAAGGATGCACTCACGGTTACGAAGGAGCGCACGTTCTTGCCGTCGTTTTTGGCCGGCTTGCACGGGGGCAGTAGCTTCACACAGCGCAGGCCCTCGGCCACCAGCTTCTGCTTGTAGGCTGCATTAATCTTGGCGGCCTTCTCCTCCGAGGCAACGCCCAGCTTCTTGGCCGTGGCGTCGGTGAGCATCATCATCATGGGCTCCACGCGGCCCACAGAGCCGTCCTTCTCAATAATAACGCGGTACAGCACCCTGCCCTGCATGCCCGAGCGCATAATCTCGTCAGGAAAGTTCACCATGTGGGTCAGGCTGTCCTCCCACGTACGTCCCGTCTTCGGGTCGGCCATCGAGGCCTTCACCTGAGGCGCGTTATATACCGTTTCGCCCTCCGGCTTCTCCAAGGAAGGCATAATAACCTGGGCGCTGAGGCTGCAACTGGCAAGCATCATCAAGGCGCACAAAAGAGACTTCAGATTGCACATAATAAATACTTTTTTATACGGTTCCAGGTGCAAAAGTAACATATTCTGATTAAAGTGCCAAAGGCCGGTGGATTAAAAAATCTTAAACCGGCACACAATAATATGCAGCCGCCCTGCGTTATATAATAAACAGCCGGGTAATAGCGCCCGACGAACAGACTATAAACAAGATTCAACTATGACACAAAACTACCGCAAGCTCTCCGCCGGAGAGATAGCACAGCTGCAGGCACAAGGCTGCACGGCCCAGCAATGGGACCAGATAGAGGTTGCACCCACATTCGAGGCCCGATACATACAGGACGTACAGTTCTACGGCACCGTACAACTCGGTACAAACCAGGGCGAGATAGAAGTGACGGAAGGTTTCAGCAAACATTGCGCCATACGCCACGCCGTGCTCAAGGATGTAAGCATAGGCGACAACTGCCTCATTGAGAACATACGCAACTACATCAACAACTACCAGATAGGAGACGGATGCTACATAAGCAACGTATGCAGCATAGAGACAACACCCGGGGCAGCCTTCGGCGAGGGCACAGTGATATCCGTACTGAACGAGGTGGGGCCCGGCAACGTCATGATATTCGACGGACTGAACTCGCAGCTGGCCGCCCTCATGGTAAAGTACCAGGAAGACCCCCTCTTCACCAGCGCCATACGCAGAATAGTACGTGAGGACATCGAGCAGAAACGCCGCAACGCCACACGGGGCACCATAGGCAACAATGCCCGCATCGTCAACACCGGCACCATCACGAACTGCCACATCAGCAGCGACTGCAACATACAGGGAGCCGCCCGCATGCACGAGTGCACCCTGCGCAGCATACCAGAGGCCAGCGTAACCGTGGGCACCGGAGTGATACTGGAGAACTCCGTCATCTACGACGGCTCGGTCATCTCAAACAACGCCAAGCTGGAAAACTGCTTCGTGGGAGAGGCATGCAAGATAACCGACGGCTTCACGGCCGAGAACAGCCTCTTCTTTGCCAACTGCTACATGTCGAACGGCGAAGCCTGCGCCGCCTTCTGCGGACCGTTCTCGGCCAGCCACCACAAGAGCTCGCTGCTCATCGGAGGCATGTACTCCTTCTATAATGCAGGGTCGGGCACAAACTTCTCAAACCACGCCTATAAGATGGGGCCCATGCACTGGGGCGTACTGGAGCGCGGCACAAAGACGGCAAGCGGAGCATACATCCTGATGCCTGCACGCATAGGCACATTCAGCGTATGCTTCGGCAAACTGCTGCACCACCCCGACACGCGGAAGCTCCCCTTCTCATACCTCATTGCCTACGGAGACGACATGTACCTCATTCCCGGCCGCAACCTCACCACCGTAGGCCTCTACCGCGACATACGCAAGTGGCCAAGCCGCGACAAGCGTCCGCACGGAGGGAAAAACTCCATAGTCAACTTCGACTGGCTCTCCCCCTTCAGCGTAGGAGGCATCATGGTAGCCAAGCGAACGCTCGAAAGCCTGCGCGAGGTATCGGGAGACGTGGCAACCTATAACTTCCACGACTATGTCATAAAAAACTCATCGCTGAAGAAAGGCATCAAATACTACGACATTGCACTGCGCATATACATGGGCGCAGTCATGAAGCGCCACCGGCTGGAACGCCCGCAAAGCCAGGTGGGAACCGGTAAGTGGAGCGACCTGAGCGGACTGCTAATCCCACTGAGCGAGGAGGAACGCATCGTTGATGCCATACGCCGGGGTCAGCTCGACAACGTACACGACATCAGGGCCGAGTTCGTCAGGGCCCAGCAGAACTATGCCGAGTACAGATGGGCATGGAGCTATCGCCTCATCCGCGAATACTATGGAATAGAAGGAGACATCACCCCCGCTGATGCCAACCGCATACAGCAAGATTACATCACGGCCCGCAGGGCATGGATTGCAGAAATCAGGAAAGATGCCGAAAAAGAGTATGAACTGGGAGACATAGAGCCCGATGTCTTGCACGAATTCATTGAGCGCCTGGACAACGAAGTACAGTTCGAGACGCTAAAGTACGACATGTAATCAGGAAGAAGAACATGCAACATACAACAGAAGCCGGCCGCTACAAATCCAGGCCGGCTTCTGTGCGGTGCAGGCGCAACTGGCGGAACCTGTTCATTCGGTACTCCGTGGGCGTCATCCCCGTCATAGACTTGAAGAAGGTAGAGAAATGGTTCGGATAAGTGAATCCCAACCCCTTGGAGATGGTATCCAGCCCAGCCCATCCGCTGGACAGACGTTTTTTTGCCGTATCAATCATCCATTGCTGAATGAATTCTTTCACATGAAGGCCTGTCAGATGATAAAACCGAGTACCATAATAAGATTCATCCAGCCCGCAGGCACGCGCCATCTCACCGACTCGAGGCAGCCCATACTTTGCAGCCTTGCCCCTCTTGAAGTAAGTCAGCAAGTAGTACTCGGTCATTGAAAGCAATCCGCGAGGCTCCATACAGAAAAGATCAATCTGACGTTTGAAGGCCTTCATGCAAACATCTAATATATCCGACAATATCTGTGCCGATATTATGATATTTACGTCTGGCCCCCTGTCCTTCAGCATGGCATCAAGGCGATTCATACTGTCAATAATAACAAACCGCTCCTCATCATTAACATCAAGGCTCGTATTGCTCCTATATGAGAAGAACAGATAGTCGAAGTACATTTGACTGACCCTCGTACCATGGAACATGTCATTGCTCCAAGCCAAGACCCGCCCCGTGGGCTTATGCTCCACGGTATAGCCCCTCAGCGGGCCGACCAGCTGATAAGGTGAGAGCACGATGATTGAACCGTTACGATAACTATACGTTTCATCTCCATACAGAAATGGGGGGCCGGATGAATTCTTCAGCACAATCATATTGAAGCCATACATATGATTATGCACCACTCTGCTTGGAGAATTACACATATCAAACACCCCTAACAAAGGATGATAAGATGTAAGACTCCAAAGATTGGCATAGTCCGCTATGGACTTAACCATAATTACATTCGACATACCTTTCTCCTACATTTCAGGGGAATGGAATCAGAAGTCCACCTCCAATGTCTGCAGGTCTTCAGCCCTGCTGCTTGTACCGACCATCAATTGGTAACGGCCAGGCAACGGACGCATGGAATTCGACTTCTTGTCCCACCAGGTGAAACTGTTCTCGTCAAAAGGTATCTCAACAGAGGCGGAACGGCCAGCCTTCACTGCCACCCGACGGAAACCACGAAGAGCCATACGCGGACCATCCACATCGTCGGCACGCTTCAGATAGACCTGCACGACCTCCTGACCATCGCGGGCGCCAGTATTCTTCACACGCACTCGTACCTTATTATTCTTATATTGCACCTTATCCAAAGTGAACTGAGTATAGGACAGTCCATAGCCAAAAGGCCACAGAGGCTTTCCATCAAAGTAACGGTAGGTACGTCCCTTCATGCGATAGTCTTCAAAGTCGGGCAACTGGGTATTGTCGGCATAGAAAGTAACAGGCAGCTTGCCAGCCGGGTTGTACTCGCCGAAGAGCACTTGTGCCAAAGCCTCGCCGCCGGCCTGACCACCATACCAAGCCTGCAGTATGGCCTTGCAGGTAGAGCTCTCTGGCTTTAAGGCTATTGCGCTACCGGAACAGTTCACAAATACGACTTTCTTGCCAGCCTCTGAGAGCCAGCCCAGAATGCGACGCTGCACCTGAGGCAATTCAATGTCTGTGCGGTCACCGCCCTTGAAGCCCGGATATGTAACCCTCATCTCCTCGCCTTCGAGACGCGGAGAGATACCGCCAACAAACACTACAACATCCACATCCTTTGCAGCATTCAATATTTCCTCCCTGGATATCTTTAGCTCCTCATCCTCAGCAAGCACCAAAGGGATTCCATCAAGGAAACTGGTCTGCGGTGCACGAGACTTTATGCCCTGCAGGATGGTAATGGTCTGAGCTGGGAATCCATTGTAATTACCCCACTGCATCTCCTCGTCCTGGGCATTTTTTCCCATCACCAAGATCTTTTCATCCCCGCTCAACGGCAAGACATTATCTTTGTTCTGCAGGAGGACGATACTCTCCTGGGCAGCCTTCAGTGCCAGGTCGCGGTGAGACTGGCAGTCTATGACCTCATAACCGATCTGTTTCCAGCTTACCTGACGGTCCTCGTCAAAATCGCCCAGTTTGAAACGTGCCTTAAGCAGGCGCATCAGGCTGACATCCACCTGCGATTCGGTGACCAGCCCCTTCTTTACTGCTTCACCCAGTTTATGGTATGTATTGCCGCACTCCACATCTGTTCCAGAAATGACAGCCTGGGAGATGGCCTCGTCCCGAGTGCCTAAATAGCCATGACGCCCCGGCTTCCAGAAATCATCAATTGCCCCGCAGTCACTCGTCACCAATCCATCAAATCCCCACTCATTTCGCAGAATCTGCTGCAACAGCCGGTCGCTGCCGCAACAAGGCTTCCCTTCGTAACGCTGATAGGCACACATCACCTCGGCCACATGCCCCTCCTGAACCAAGGCTTGGAAGGCTGGCAAATAGGTCTCCCATAAGTCGCGCAAAGGCAAATCTTCTACGTTAAAAGAATGGCGGTTCCATTCCGGCCCACTATGTACTGCATAGTGCTTCGCACAAGCCAATAGCTTCTGATACTTCGAATCGGCTGGCCCCTGCAAACCCTTTACAACAGCCACACCCATTCTGCTGGTCAAGTAAGGGTCTTCGCCATAAGTCTCCTGCCCACGTCCCCAGCGCGGGTCTCGGAAGATATTGATATTGGGAGTCCAAAAAGAAAGGCTTTTGCAATAGAGATCCTTTTCCATGCGAGCACGTGCTATATTATTCTTGGCTCTGGCCTCAGTGCTCGCTGCATCAAAACATTGCTGTACCAAGGCATCATCCCATGTGGCGGCCATACCCATCGTAATGGGGAACACTGTGGCCAGGCCATTACGCCCGATACCATGCAGAGCCTCGCTCCACCAATTGAAGGCTGGTATGCCTAAACGTTCGATAGCAGGTGAAGCATTCTCCATCAAGGATGCCTTCTCCTCAAGCGTCAGGCGGGAACAAAGGTCGCGTGCACGCTCCTCGGGAGACAAGTCTGGATTCTGATAGGGCAACATCTGTGCGTAAGTACTCATACTTGCTGACGCAAACATGACTGACAGAATTACAAAATAGCGTTTCATTGGCTTAACTGGTTTAAATCGATTATTCTTAACTGAAAATATGGCTTTTTAATGCCGCAAAGATACAATTTTTAATGCACACATGCAAAATAAATTGTATCTTTGCAAAAGATTATTAAGAATAAATACAAAAAAAGCTATGATTCAGTTTCAATGCGACTATAATGAAGGCTGTGCACAGGAGATTTTAGACTTACTTATAAAGACTAACATGGAACAGCACGTCGGATACGGCGAAGATGCCCATTGCGAGAAGGCCCGGCAACTTATCAGGCAGGCATGTGAGAGCCCTGAGGCCGATGTGCATTTTCTAGTAGGCGGCACACAAGCCAATGCCACGGTCATATCCTCCGTATTGCGGCCACACCAGGGAGTGATAGCAGCTTCCACTGGGCATATTGCGGTGCATGAAACGGGTGCCATAGAACATGGCGGGCATAAAGTACTGGCCCTGCAGGCCTGTAATGGTAAGATTACGGCAAGCCAGATAAAAGATTGCCTTATTGCACATCAGCAGGAAGACGGTCCCGAGCACATGGTTCAGCCCGGTATGGTCTATATCAGCTATCCCACAGAATATGGCACGCTTTACAGCCGAGAAGAACTGGAGGAAATCAGCCGCATTAGTCATGACTCCCAGATACCACTCTTTATAGATGGAGCCCGTCTTGGCTACGGCCTGACATCCCACGCCTGCGACCTGACGTTGCCGCAGTTGGCTCACCTTGCAGACGTTTTCTATATAGGTGGGACAAAGCAAGGAGCGCTGTTTGGCGAAGCCGTTGTCATTCAGCAACCCGGTTTGAAGAAAGACTTCCGGTATTTCATCAAGCAAGGCGGTGGCATGCTGGCTAAAGGGCGCCTTCTCGGAATTCAGTTCGAGGCGCTGATGACCAACAACCTTTACTTCCGTTTGGCCCGTCATGCAAATGACATGGCGGCACTCATACGTGAAGCGTTCCAACAGCAAGGCTTCGAGGAAGCCGTTCCAAGCCCAACCAACCAGTTGTTCTACATCTTGCCAAATGATGATTTGAAACGGCTCGAACAGAAATTCATCCTTAGCCCCTGGGGCCATCCCGATGCAGAACATACTATTGTACGGTTCTGCACAAGTTGGGCGACAAAACCAGAGAACGTGCAGGCCCTTATCTCGGCCATAAAACATTAATAACAAAGAACTGTTTAAAGACGCACATGATAACTATTGCATATCTGGCAATCGGCCTGCTGCTGGGCCTTATCCTAGGAAGTACAGTCACCGCTCTGTACAAAGAAGGCGAAAAGCGCAAGTTACTGGCAGCAGCAAAGGACGAAACGGATCGCCGGCTCGCAGAAGAGAATCAGCGGGCACATAAGGAATTGGAAAGCCGCCTGGCAGAAGCACGCCAACAGGCACATGAAGAGATGGAACGCTATGACAAGGAGCGTGATCAGTACCAAAATGAGCAGATGCGCCTTCAGCAAGAGAACCATCTCAATATGATAACACTAATGCGGGAAAGCCACAGCCAGGATATGCAGAGGCAGCAGGAGCGCCTCGATGAAACCATAAACCACCTAAAAGCCGAGATGAAAGCTGTGACAGAGGAAATGCTCAAACAGCGGCAGAAGGAATTCTCGGAGTCGAGCAATACTAACCTGGGACAAATAGTCACTCCCCTCCGTGAGACGATAGACCGCATGAAACAGGTAATGCAGGACAGCACACTGAAGCAGACAGCCATGAGCAGCGAGATGAAGGCTAACATCGAACTGATGATGAAACAAAGCCGAGCAGCACAACAGAGTGCCGACGAGCTGACACGGGTCTTTAAGCATGGCTCGAAAATGCAGGGCGACTGGGGTGAAACCATCTTGGACGAACTGCTGCAGGCACAGGGACTGACACGAGGCATTCATTATGACACACAGGCTGTTCTCAGGGATGCGCAAGGGCAGACGGTACGCTCAGAGGGCGGGGCCATACTACGCCCTGACGTCATTCTGCATCTCGATCAGCGACGGGAAGTCATTATCGACTCGAAGGTTTCCATGACTGCTTATATTGATTATGTTAACGAAGAGGACGAAGATAAGAAAGACCGCCTGCTTCGCGAACACATTGATAGCATGAAGAAGCATGTCAGGGAACTCTCCACGAAGGATTATTCCAGCTATATCAAAGCGCCCAAGGTACGGATTGATTATGTCATCATGTTTGTGCCGCACAGCGGTGCACTGTGGACAGCACTGAATGCGCAACCCGATCTTTGGCGCCGAGCTATGGACAGGAACGTATTTATAGCTGACGAGCAGACGCTCTTTGCCGCACTGCGCATCATTAACCTGACATGGACACAGATTGTGCAGCAACAAAACCACGAGAAGGTATATGCCCTGGCCAATGAGATGCTAGACCGCGTGGGGCAGTTCATGCGCAAGTACCAGGCCATTGGCGAAGCACTGGATAAAGCACACAAGGCATACGACGAGGCTGGGAAGAAACTGGAGCCGCAGGGGCAGAGTATCCTACAGACATGCCGGAAACTGGAGAAACTCGGTGCACGACAGAGTGACAAAAATCCCCTACCCCAGCTCTTAGACATCGACGACATCCCCCTCCAAGAGGACACTCCATTGAAGATCGACAACCAAGTCAATACAGACGAGCAATAAAAAGGATGCCTCAGACCGAGGCATCCTGCTCATTCTACTACATCCAATGCTTCATCTGAGCCATCCTACCTTTTATTCCCCTAAATTCTGAGCCTTGAAACGGCAGCCTCTCCTCAGAACACGCCCGTCAGCAGCATTAAATCGGACACTAATACTATCATCACCTGCAACGCGGCTATCATAGTAGTAATCAGGTACCCAGTCCATTGGCTCATAGCCATATACCTCAACATAAGGTGTCCAATCATAGTAATCCACCAACTTATATAGACTGAACCGCGAGTCGGTTCCTTCGAACCAGCCTGTCAACCGGTCGTTGTTCATCCTATAATCCGATATGACCGCATTCAGCTCTGGTGCGCCAGGATAGCGCAGATAGATAACGCCCCGGTCGACATTCCAATAGAAACGATAATACTGGAAAGCATACGGACCATCATAATAGTAGTCAACCTGTTTGCCCCATCCATAGGTGGCAAAATCATACTGAGGATAAAAAACAATATCAGTGTAGTCAGCATCGAAGGAATAGACACGCCCGCGATACTCATAGTCATAGTACATGCCGAAATTTCCAGTCCACTGACCAGAGAGTACCATCGCCTGTGTACTGTCCTGATCCTCGCATGAAACAAGCCAAGGACTGCTTATAGCAGTAATCAGCACCACAATCCAATTGTAAATTCTATTCATAATCGCTGTATTTATAGAGTTGATGACACATTATATTGTTTGACGATGCAAAGATAACTACTATTAAGCATTCTCTGTAGAGAAAATCTCGAAAACGGCATAGGGAAATCCCTATTAAGGTTATCCAAGAGGGTATTAACAAGAAATGACACGCATATCCATATGCTAAGACGATACGTGCCATTCTCCGTTTTTATTATCAGCTCAAACCGAGGAGCTGTTTCAAGTCACCCTCCTTGTAGAGGATCCATGCCGATGTACCCATGAATGCAAGGAACAAGAACACAAGGGCCGACTTAGCTCGGTGCGGTCCGGTTTTCCGGACGGGTACCGTTGCGCTCTGCAAAGTTGTGAAGGCAGGCGTTTCCTCCTGCACCTTAGCTTCTGCGGCCAGGCGCTGTGTAGCCGTCTGCGAGTATGCATTGTACTGCAACTGCATCTCATTCTCCAAGTCTGTCTGCTTCTGACGCACCGTGTTCAGGATAACATCATGGTTAGCATCCATATACTCAGAGTACTCCTGCCGCACATCTTCATAAAGTTTCTTGTGTTCCTCCTCAATCTTACTATAATAGTCCAGATCCTTCTTGGCCTTACTGGTGCGGTACTTGGTGATAAACTCCTGCAGGTGGCTCTTCACTGTGTCAGCCATGGTGGCACAGATAAGTGCATTCTGGTCCGTCACGTTAATGGTAATCACCATTGTTTTTTTATCCACGTCACACACAACCAAACGGTCCAGTGCTTTAACCACATCAGCTTGTTTACGCGTCAGACGGAAGGCATTGACATCCTTGGGTTCCGGCACTGAATCTTGATGGAAAAAGAGACCGAAGACAAACTTAAGCCCTCCACCTATGGCTTCTGCCCACCAAGGTGACTTTTGCTCGTTCATCAGATAGTCGTAGTAGGACATCTGGCGAACCGGATCGCCCTCTTCCTCGGGTTCAATCGTTACCTTGACGGGGAACAAGTCAACCTTGAAGTCAACACTGTTCATCAGCTCTGGGTAGAGCCAGGGATACAACGCCTCGGTTGACACGCCCAATCCGCCACCAATATTCATGCCGAAACTACTGGCCAAATTAAGCAGACTGTTCGACCTGCCACCTCCACTCATTTCGGGAGACAGCTTCACAGTACAGGTGTAATAGTTTGGCAGACTCAGCAGGTAGATACACGACAAGACAAAGGTTATAGGCAGCACCTTGTAGTACAGCTTCTTATGCTTCAGAAGGTCATTAAACATCTTCATAAAGTCGATGCTGCTCTCTTCCTGCTCTTCTATATACTTATTCTCTTCATTCATAGCGAATCACTATCTTGGTTATATTATCTCCTTATTACTTTGTACATGAGGTCCCTTACTATATACACATTATTATATAGTATATAGGGTTCCTCGGCTCTCACTATCTCTTAGCAGCAATAACAATAGCAGCAGCCATAGAGGCCAGTGAAGCAGTACCAGACAGGGCACCGACAAGCGAAGCCATATTCATCGGATTCTTTTTCTTCTTGCTGGGCACGACGATTTCGCAGCCAGGTTCTGGCCTTGCCCCTTTCCTTATCAGTCCAATTTGTCCGCTCTGATATACGATGAACGTACGTTTCTTCTTAGCTCTGTGCCCAAAGCCACCGGCCTGAGCCACATAGTATTTATAGCCTTTTCCACTCTCGTAGAAGACTGTATTTGGGAAAAAGACATCACCCGACACCTTTACTGACGAATTGTATTCAGGCACGGAAATCACATCGCCCTCGCGCAGAATTACATCCTTATCAGAGCCAGGATTCTTCAGTGCACCATCCAAATCTATAGCCAGGGGATAGGTTGTTCCCAGTTCCATTTTATTCCAAGCCACAGAGTCGCCCTTATCAGTAAGGATTGTGCGTACGGCCTCCAATGTGGAGCTCATTCTCACGCGTTCCTCATCAGTCATTTTACGGGTCAGACGAGCACCGCGAAGATAGGCCTGCTCCGTGATACCACCCGCCATCCGGATAGCATCACTCAAGCGCATTTCCTTATTTTCCAGGGTAAAGCTACCCTCATAATTCACCTCACCAGTTACTGTGATATTACGGGCGGTGTGGAAGGCGGGGCTACGTCTTACATGTACAACGTCATACGGTTCCAGCAAGAAATTCCGTTCGCCATCAATTACGAGTCCGTCCTTTATCTCAAAAGTATAAGACTTAGAGATTTGGTTTGTTTTAGTTGTCGACTTCGGGTCGCGAATTCTACGGCTCACATCTACACGAGCCAACGAAGCCTGGTCGGTAAGGCCACCAGCCTGCACAATCAGGTCCTCAATAGTGGTATTGTCTGCGTATTCATAGGTTCCTGGCGTCATGACTTCGCCCGTGATAGTAAGGGTACGTTCCACCCGAAGGTCTTTTTCGGTTGGGATGAACAAGACATCTTCGTTCTTCAGGGGCACATCGGCGAGCTTGCCATCCAGAATGCCCCGAACGTCAACAGGCAAAATCTCAAGCGAACGATCCTCTTTCAGGCGATGCAATACGGCATGGCTCGTAAAGGCATCTTCCGTCACGCCCTCAGCAGCCTCAATCAATGTCTTTACAGAATTAACGCCCGCACCCAACTGGAACTGACCAGGACGGAATACGGCGCCCTTCACTTCAACCATGTTCTCGTAACGGTTAATCATACCATCAACGGTCAGGGCATCGCCGTCCTCCAGCTTGAAAGTGGACATCTCGAACTCGTCCACATTATAGACCTTATAGCGTTCGCCGGTCTTACGCACCAGTCGGACTGATGATTTATAGGCATCACCCGTAAAGCCTCCAGCATACTGAACCAGCGTAGCCATGCTCTCATCTTCACGCATTTCATAGAACATGGGGCGCTTCACGTTACCAGTGATCCCCACCAGGCAGTCATAAGGAGGTACCTGGATGACATCATTGTCCTTCAGGTCAATGTTGCCAGCCAACCGTCCGTTAAGGATATAATCGTAGATATCCACCGTTGTTATCACCTTGCCTTTACGATAGACCTTGATATTACGCAAAGTACCGAGGGAACTTATGCCGCCCGCACGGTACAGTGCATACAGCACATTGGCAAAGGCACTCAGATGATAGGTGCCCGGAGACTGTACCTCGCCCATAATATCAATCTGTATGGTGCGGGTATTCCCTATTGTAAGCCGCAGTTCGCTGCTCTGATAGCGGCCACCAATCGTATTGCGCAGTTTTTCCTCAGCCTGCTTCACGGTAAGTCCGCTCAGGTAGATGGGGCCGAAACCTGTGACTGTGATGGTTCCTTCCGGAGAAATCGTGTGGATCAGTGTATGCTGACTGGCGCCATAGATATCTACTATCACCTGGTCGTCGGGCCCTAAGATATAATTCTGCGGAATAGGAGTATTGGGATTGGGCTGGAAATTAGGATTAGACTGGCTGAAGATATTACGCCCGAATACGGTTTTGCCAGATACATCCGGTGCCGTGTTCTGGGTAGCCTTTACATCATGCTCAACGGACTCTACTTCCTCACTTGCATCGGCATAAATCTCACCAGAAGTACCGCGCCGGGCTGTAGTCAATTCCTGACCCGATGCACCGTCGCTGTTTCCTTTCATACGTTCTGCGGCCATTGTGACAGCACCATCTGCCGCAGCACTCAAGCCCCTGCTTGATATTTGTTTGTCGTATTCATTGCGTAGCCGGCGTATCTGGTCTATTTTCACGCCCCGCTGCATTAATTTGGTCACAATCTGAGATTGGGACGTTCCGGCCTTACTCTCGCTTGCAATAAATTGCATTACCTGACTGTCACTCATACCCTGAGCCCATGCTGACGAAAGGCAAGTGAGTGATAAGAGGACTGCAAAGAAAAATTTCTTCATACGTATTATCTGTTATCTGTTATTTACTCTGTTTATAATACTCGGCATACCAAATCGCGAATTTACGTAATCCCTCGCGCAAAGGGGTTGAGGGCCTGAAGCCGAAATCCCGTTCTAGCGGTTCGGTATCAGCATAGGTCACAGGCACATCACCCGGCTGCATAGGCACAAGTTCCTTGTGAGACTCAAAGTCATAATCGGGTGGCAGCACACCTGCCCTGACCAGTTCCTCCTGCAGGATTGAGACGAAATCCAGGAGGTTCTCGGGCGAGCTATTGCCTATGTTATACACCTGATATGGCGGAATGGGCAGGCCATCCTCGCCGGTCTGCTTCTCGGGCGCATGCATCATTACGCGGATAACCCCCTCAACTATATCGTCCACATAAGTAAAGTCACGCATACAATGCCCGTAATTAAATATCTGTATCGTCTCGCCTTTCACCAGTTTGTTGGTGAAACCGAAATATGCCATATCAGGACGCCCGGCCGGTCCGTAGACCGTAAAGAAACGAAGGCCAGTAGAAGGAATGTTATACAGTTTGGAATACGCATGAGCCAGCAACTCATTGCTTTTCTTGGTAGCTGCATACAGGCTTACCGGATTGTCAACCTTGTCTTCCGTACTGTATGGTACCTTCTTGTTACTGCCATATACTGACGAAGATGAGGCATATACAAGATGTTCCACACCGTAATGGCGGCAGGCTTCCAGTATATTATAAAAGCCAATAAGGTTGCTCTCCACGTATGCCCCGGGGTTGGTGATGCTATACCTGACCCCAGCCTGGGCTGCCAAGTTTACGACTACAGACGGGCTGTATTTTTCGAAGAGTGCATCCAAACCTTCTTTATCCGCGATATTCACTTTTTCAAAGCTCCACCGCCCGCCAAGCTTCTCTATTTCGCGCAAACGGCCATACTTGATATTTACATCATAATAGTCGGTGACAGAATCAACACCGACGACACAAATATTCGGGATGTCTTGCAAAAGACGCTTTGACAGGTTGCTGCCAATAAAACCAGCTGCACCTGTCACCAAAACAGTTTTTCCCTCTAATTTTACGTTTGACAATAACATAAAGTTTATGTGCATGCAGAAAATCGCTGCAAAGATAGCACAAAGCGAGCGAAAAACAAAATAAAAATGGTGTTTTTTTTCCTATATGGAACAAAGCTACTAATACACGCCTAAAATCGCATCAAATCAGGGTGATTCCGTTTTCACGACATTCCCTTCTCATTGCATCAGGCCAGATGGACGACTGCGTCTCGCCGATATGAGCTTTGTGAAGCAGTATCATGCACAACCGGCTCTGTCCGATACCGCCTCCGATGCTTTGGGGGAGCGAGCCCTCCAGCAGACGCCGATGGAAATAGAGTTGACGGCGCTCGCCCTTTCCCTGCAAGTCCAGTTGCCGATTCATCGACTCCGCATTAACACGGATGCCCATACTGCTGAGTTCAATACTGCGTTGCAAGAGAGGATACCAGACGAGCAAATCGCCGTTCAGACCATAATAGCCATCTTCGTTTTCTGTACTCCAGTCATCATAATCAGGGGCGCGTAGGTCATGTTCCGTCCCGTCACTAAGCTTGCCACCAATTCCCATTATGAAGACGGCACCGTATTTCCGGCAAATAAGGTCCTCGCGCTCTTTGGGAGTGCAATTCGGATACATCTGCAGCAGTTCCTCGCTATGGATGAAATGAATTTCCTCGGGCAGGAAATGCGTCAGAGCTGGAAAAGTCTCACAGATAAAGAACTCCGTGCGCAGGATAGCGCTGTAAATTTTATTGACAATACACTTCAAATACAATATATTACGGTCCTCTGGGCGTATAACGCGCTCCCAATCCCATTGATCCACATACAAACTGTGTATATTGTCCAGTTCCTCGTCGGCCCGAATGGCATTCATGTCAGTAACAATGCCGAATCCAGTCTCCACCTTATACTCGGCCAAGGTAACACGCTTCCACTTTGCCAGACTGTGTACCACCTCTGCAGTAGCCTCGTTCATATCCCTGATGGGGAAGGAAACAGCCCGCTCCACCCCGTTCAGGTCATCATTTATGCCCAAACCGCGGAGTACGAAAAGGGGTGCTGTAACTCGCCTCAGGCGCAGCTCGGTACTGAGGCTACTCAAGAAAAAGTCCTTCACTCTCTTTATCCCCAGCTCCGTCTGCTTAAGGTCTAACACGGCGTGATAGCCTTCTGGTGTCATCAATTTGCTCATTTACTGTCTTTACTTTGCTTCTTTATATCAAAATGTCAGGCAAAGATAAGGCATTTTATCCAATTTGTAAAATATTTCACAGAAAATATATGCAAAATATCGTATTTTTACATTAAAGGCCGTCAAGAGAAGCGCAGTTTCATCAAATTAAGCACTTTTGCCTGTCCAAAAAGCGAAACGTCAACATTTTTGTTTCATTTCGCCACCAGGCTGTGGAAAAAACCTTTTCTTATGTCTTCTTTACTTTAAAATTTGGAAAATCCTTCACTTATTGGACTTTGGCTTTTGGCTGAAAGTACTCCCGTCCGACAAAAAGAAAGAAAAATTCATCATTTTCTTTGCTTTTGTGCTCACTTATTCGTACCTTTGTCCCCCGAAAATAGAATTTGGTCCCGTAGCTTAGCTGAATAGAGCGTCAGATTCCGGTTCTGAAGGTCTT
>CAMJQA010000067.1 GCA_946407895.1 uncultured Prevotellaceae bacterium | reverse complement strand
GAAAGTCGGGGCTTTGAGATAAAAAAAGAGGATGTGCCTATTTTGACACACCCTCCCCTTTTTATTTCGCTTTCATCGTGAACGGGCCTTGCAGCCCCTAAGAACGTGTCCGTATTTTAACAGCCCCGCGATGCGATTTTCAGAGGGACGTGTCCTTTTGCCCGGAAGGACGCGTCCTTATTGCCGGAAGGACGTGTCCTTATCGAGATAAGGTCATACGTCCTTATTCTCCGTGGTTCATTTGTTGTGCGAAATGTTTTACTTTGCAGACTTTACTACCACACTTGTCGCAGGCATTTTCTTCCTTAAAGTAAGGTGCGATAAACAGATATTTGTGATTTCCTGATAATCATTTTTTTGATAATTGCGGCAAAAGCATTATCTTTGCAAACAAAATGGCAAAAAGATGTTATTGACAACCCTTTTGAAACAGGATAAAGTGACGGGCATGGTAAGAAGAAGTCTCTGCATGCTGGCCGCAGTGCTGGCGCTGTGCTGTGCTGCGGTTATGGTTGCATGCGGGAGCAGTGAGAATAACACAGAGCAGCAAACGAAAGGCAGGGTTGCAGAGATTGCAGAACGGGGCACATTGCTCGTAGGCACTACCGGAGACTACCGCCCGCTCTCCTTCTGCGAACCAGAGACGGGCGAGTATTGGGGCTTTGGCATAGAGGTTGCCAGGGAGATTGCCGGGGGACTGGGCGTTGAGGCGGAGTTCGTAAGGACGTCGTGGCCCACGCTGACGGCCGACGTCATGGCCGTGCCACAGAGCTTCGACATGGCTATTGGGGGCATCACCATTACGGATGCCAGGTGCCAGGTCATGCTGATGAGCGAGGGTTATCTGGCCAACGGAAAGACCATTCTGTGCAGGGCCACGGAGAGCGAACGATACAAGCGGCTGGCGGACATCGACAAGCCTACGGTGCGCGTAATGGTGAATCCCGGCGGACTGAACGAGAAGTTCGCTAACGAGAACCTTACTCATGCAACGATTATTGTGCACCAGAAGAACGAGGAGATTCCCAGGCTCATCGCCGAGGGGGAAGCCGATGTGATGATTACGGAGATAACGGAGGCGCCCTACTATGTGCAAACGGACAAGAGGCTGGCGGCCCCGCTACTGGACAAGCCCTTCACTCGCGGGGAGATTGGCGTACTGATGCAAAAGGGGCAGGAGGACTTGCTGCAGGCGGTGAACAATACCATTCGCAGGATGAAGTCGGACGGCACCCTGCGCCGCCTGCATGAGAAGTACGGACTGGTATATGCCTATTAAGGGTTCAAGGTTCTTGCGTCCCTTTGGTAGCAAGAACCTTGAACCTTTTGAACGCCGAGGGGGGTCAGACCTGCAGCACCAGGCCGTCATAGGCCAGGTGGAATCCCTGGGGCAGGCGGGCATCTTCGATGGCATGGAGCCCCAAGTGGTGGCTCATGTGGATGAGGTAGGTGGGGATATTGCGGCCCAGGCGCTGCGAGAAGGCTATGGCCTGGGCAACAGTCTGGTGGGTGGGATGCGTTTCATGGCGCAGCGCATTGACGATCAGCAGCTTGATGCCGAGGAGCATCTGCAGCCCCCTGGACGGCATCTCGGTCATATCCGTAACGTAGCCCACATCGCCCAGCCGATAGCCCAGGATGGGAAGCCGCCCATGCATGACGGGCAGGGCCGTAACCCGAACGCTGCCCACCATCCACGACTGACCGGGGCTGACGATATGAGTCGTTATCTGGGGCACACCCGGATAGCGGTTTTCTACAAGGCAATAGGGCAGCCGCTGGCGCAGATGGGTAATGGCGTAGTCGTCGCCGTAGAGGGGCAGGTCGTGAAGGTAGCTGAAGGGGCGCAGGTCGTCGATGCCCCCTACATGGTCATAGTGTTCGTGCGTCACCAGCACGGCATCCAGTCCGCGGTCGCGCCCCAGGCGAAGCATCTGCTCGCGGAAGTCGGGGCTGCAGTCCAGCAGTATGGACGTATCCCCCTCCTCCACCAATGCCGAGCAGCGCAGGCGACGGTCGCGAGGATCCTGGCTTGTGCAAACGGCGCAATGACATCCTATCTGCGGTACGCCGCAGCTGGTTCCCGTGCCTAAGAGTGTGATGCGCATAATGGAAGGAGTAAAAGTTTAAAGTTCAAAGTTTAAAGTTCAAGGTTCTTCGACAAGCGAAGCGGCAGAGCCGAGCGGACCTACGGTTAAGGTTCAATTTCCTCGAATTCGCCTCCATAGGCTATGATATTAACCTCATGACGGAGCTTGATGCCAAACTTCTTCTTGACGTCGGTCTGGATTTCCTCGCATAAATGGAGGATATCACTTCCGCGTGCTCCGCCCCGGTTCACCAGCACCAGGGGCTGAACGTCATGTACGGCGGCGGGTGAATCATTCAGCCTGCGCCCCTTCCATCCACACTGCTCTATGAGCCATGCGGCGGGCACCTTGTAGGCATTGGCTCCCTGCATGTAGCCGGGAATGTCGGGATAGCGACTCCGCAGGCTCATGAACTTCCTTTTCGTCACCACGGGGTTCATGAAGAAGCTGCCGGCATTGCCCAAGACCGCCGGGTCGGGCAGCTTGTGGCGGCGGATGGAGAGGATGACCTGTCGCAACTTCATCGCTGTGAGGGAGTCCTCGGTGAGCGCGGCCTGTTCCATGGCCTGGCGCACTCCGCCATATTCGAGGCTGGGACGGAAGGTGCGGTGCAGGCGATAGGTGACGTAGGTAATGGCATACTGCCTGGCGAGTTCCTGCTTGAAAATGCTTTGCCGGTATGCATAGCCGCACTCCGAGCCGCGCCATTTGTGCATGGAACCGTCGCTCAGCGAGACGCCCTCAACCGTTTCAATGAGGTTGCCCACCTCGGCTCCATAGGCCCCCACGTTTTGTACAGCCGATGCCCCCACCTGGCCCGGAATGCCGGAAAGGTTCTCGAGCCCGAACCATCCGCGCCATAGGGAATCGGAGACGAAGTCGTCAAACGTCATACCGGCTCCTACGCGAACCAGCACATCGTCACCCTCCTCGGCAATTACGCTGTAGCCATCGACCAGGGAATGGAGCACCATCCCCCTGAAGTCATAAATGAACAACAGGTTGCTGCCGCCTCCGATATGGAGCAGAGGCTTCTCGCTCATGCGCTCGTGATAGAGTGCCAGAGCCTGCTTCAGTTCTCCAACACTTTCGTACTCCACCAGCAAGTCGGCCTTCACCTGAATGCCAAACGTATTGTAGCGGAGCAGGGAACAGTAGGGATATATATTCATGGGCTTATTTAATCATTATACTATTTACGATTTACCATTTACTATTTGCAATTTGGGATTTACCATTTTACGGTTTTCAGTTTTCATAGGAGGTAAGCAGCCAGCGCCCTCCCTTCTGGTCGAAGGTAAAGGTCTCTTGCATGCCATTGGCAATACCACACTTCTGCAACACCATGTGGTCCGGCAGGAAGGTCTGACCGTAGCGTACGTTGGAGATTATGCCCGACGGCACATCGGGGCAGAAGGAGAACCATTGCTGGGCCGTGATGGTGCCCTCGACGTATATATTGTCATCCTCGGGGTCGAGCATGCTGAAGCGCAGACGGCGGGCCAGATGACGGCTCTGGAAGAGGCTGTCTGTGCTGAAGTGTGCATAGAATTCCAGGAAATCGGCGCAGTCCGACTGTCCGACGCCCTTATCCTCGAGCCCGATGAGCATCCACTTGCCATGCCGCCGCTCGAAGTCGAACGAACGCACCTGCATTTCGTGAAGGTTGATGCGCTCCACACGCACCGTCTCCTCGTCGGCACTCTTAGACTCCTCCATCTGCGAAGGGTGGCTGAAGAGCAAGGTATAGAAGTCGCCCATCATAAAGCCAAACTCGCTGGCGCAATCCAAATAGCGGACCAACGTGTCCTGCAGGGAATCGGCCGTGACCACAGGCAATGGATAGTGAACGCGCTCGCGCTGAAGGCGGGGACTGCGCACAAAGGCATACATGAAATCATCAAAGACGCGATCCAGGTTAAGCGATGCCTCCAATTCGCGCATTTCAGACGACTCCTCGGGCAGTGTGTCGGCGTCGAGAGAATCCTCCGCCTCCACCGGCACCTCATAATGAACGGGTGCAGCCGTGCGGCGGCAGGAAGACATACCTGTCATCAGCAGCAAGATGAACAATATAGAGACTAAACAACGCATACCACAACACTGTTTTTTCCAAAAATCATGCAAAAATACACTTTTCTTCTCATATCTCCACGTTTTTTCCGCAAGAAATGATTACCTTTGCAAAGTTTTACTGATAAATATCAATTAAACATGGCAAGTTTGATAGAAAAAATCCAGCAGATAAAGGCAGAAATAGCTAATCTGCAAGCAAAAAATGCCGAGGAAGCAGAGATGCTCCGCATTAAATATTTGAGCAAGAAGGGAGAGATTACAGCCCTGATGAATGACTTCCGCAGCGTACCGGCTGAATTGAAGAAGGAAGTCGGCATGAAGATTAACGACCTGAAGCAGGCCGCACAGGAACGCATTAATGAGTTGAAGCAATGTGCAACGCAGCAGGTAAGCACCGGTGAGGCTGTTGACCTGACGCGCACGCCCTACCCCACTCCCCTGGGCACGCGCCATCCGCTGACCATCGTGAAGAACGAGATTGTTGACATCTTCAGCCGGCTGGGCTTTACACTGGCTGAGGGTCCCGAGGTGGAGGATGACTGGCATGTCTATAGCTCCATGAACTTTGCCGATGACCATCCCGCCCGCGACATGCAAGACACGTTTTTCGTTGAGGCCCACCCCGACATCATCCTGCGCAGCCATACGAGCAGCGTACAGGCCCGCGTAATGGAGCGCACGCAGCCCCCTATCAGAGTAATCTGCCCCGGCCGCGTATATCGCAACGAGGCCATCTCTGCACGCGCACACTGTTTCTTCCATCAGGTAGAGGGCCTCTACGTGGACAAGAACGTCAGCTTCACTGACCTGAAACAAGTGTTATTGCTATTTGCCCAGGAGATGTTTGGCCCCGACACCAAGATACGCCTGCGCCCCAGCTATTTCCCCTTTACAGAGCCCAGTGCCGAAATGGACGTCAGCTGCACCATCTGCAAGGGCAAGGGATGCAGCCTCTGCAAGGGCGAGGGATGGCTTGAGATACTGGGTTGCGGCATGGTTGACCCGGCTGTGCTCAAGGCCAACGGCATAGACCCCGACATCTATACGGGCTATGCCTTCGGTATGGGCATTGAGCGCATAGCCAACCTGAAATACCAGGTGAAGGACCTGCGCATGTTCTCGGAAAACGACGTGCGCTTCCTCGACCAGTTTGTAAACGCATAGAGACCGAGAAGGTATAGAGGACTTAGCACAGAAGGAATCAGCCTAAAGTAACTTCTGCCACAAAAGAGCATCCTCAAAGCCATCGCCACTGCTCAGCCACTGGGGCAGTGTGGACAGACAGGCAAAGCCTGCCCGCTGGAATAAACGGCGGGCAGGTTCGTTTTTACTGGCAACGACGGCAGTAAGCTGGTGCAGGGCAAGGTGCTGCTGGGCATACTGACAAAGCAGGCACAGGGCATCGGTGGCATAGCCACGACCCTGATAACCGGGCAGCAAGACGATGCCTACCTCGGCCCTGCGATGACGCAGCTCCAGCCCCTGCAGGTCTATGAAACCCATAGCCTCGGCACCCGCAGCCTCGATGACCAGGCGTAGCTGGCCGTCCCGGAAGATATCGTTCTGCGACTGGGCTATAAACTGCTTCAGGCTATAGCGGGAATAGGGCACTGTAGCAGAGCCCAGGGCCCACAGCGACGTGTCATTCTCAATGAGATACATCAAATCGAGGTCTTCGGGCTCAACAGCCCGCAGCCTCAAGCGTTCGTTCCTGAACATAGGCTTACAACTTCGCCCGGGCGGATACACACCCCGGCCTTAGACGAGCGCAGTTCCAGTATGCGGCGCCTTCCATGGGGCTGTGCCTGCAGGGCAGATAAAATATGTGAGACAGAGGTTTGGTCGATGTCATACTGCATATACTCTACAGGTCGCTCTTGCGGAGGACAGTGCAACTCTACACGCAGCCGGTACCAGGCACGCAGGAAGAAATCCATCATGGCACGAACATAAACGGCTATGCGTATGAGAAGGCCAAGCAGGCGATACCGACGGCGATAGTGCTTGTTGAAGAAGATGAGCATGGCATTGTAGAAGACGTGTACGTAGCGGAAACTGCTCTTAACGGTGCTCTCGCCCTTGTAGTGCAAAATGGGATGAGGCAAATACCAGTTCTGCCATCCGCCTTCCAGGAGTCTGTAGCTGAGGTCGATATCCTCGCCATACATAAAGAAATCCTCATCAAGAAGCCCGACTGCATCAAGTGCAGAACGGCGTACCATGAAAAAGGCACCACTAATAACCTCAATAGGATTAGGCTTCTCCACATCGAGGTAACGCATATAATAGCGCCCGAAAGTACGGCTATTGGGGAAGAGGCTGCCAAGTCCGCTCATCTTGCAGAAACTGGTGAAGGGAGTTGGCAGTCCACGACGGCTCTCAGGGGCAAAGGAGCCATCGGGATTCAGCATACGCACGCCACAGGCTCCGGCCTGCGGATGGGCATCCAGAAAGCGTACTGACTCAATGAGCGTATCCTCTGCCACAAGCGTATCTGGGTTCAGCAGCAGGACGTAGCGCCCCGCGGACAGCCGGATAGCCTGATTATTGGCACGCGAGAAACCCACATTCTCCTCGTTCTGGATGAAGCGGACTCCGGGGAAGCGCTCGCGCAGATAGCGGTAACTGCCATCAGTGGAAGCGTTGTCCACTACCCAGGTCTCCACTGTCAGCCCCCTAGAGGCTGCCTGGGCGGAATATAGGCATTGCTCCAAGTGATACTTCACATTATAGCTGACAATAACAACGGTAAGGTCAACTGGTGAGAGGAGTTCAGTTGTCGTACACATTCTTCAACAACATAAATGATGCCACAACCAGCAGAGGCAGGCAGAAAACCATGTTCGCATCCTGGAAGAGAAACTTATCCAACAGAACCAATATAGCAGGAGATGTCAGAACGCTGAGCCGCAAGATGGGGCTCCAGCTGCGCCTGCTCAGTGCCAGATAGACACCCAGGACGGTGCTTGCAGCGCACACAAGACCATAGATATAAGGGAACTGGGGGCCCAAAGCTGCCACATCAAAGAGGGGTCCCATTCGGCGGCTAAGCATGAAAAGCAAGCCTGCCGAGAGGAGGAGAGCAGCGTACTCCAGGATAAACAGAATGGTGAATTGTTTCTTATTCATAATTACTTATCTGTATGCTATTGTTTCTTTGGGTTATAAATACATAGCTTCATACCGTGGCGCCTACAGGGGGATGGCTCGGTGCGCTACGCCTTGAAAGGTATGCGCCCAGCCAGTGCGCGGCCCAGGGTAACCTCATCGGCGTACTGCAACTCGTCGTTCTGCGCTATACCACGAGCTATAACACTGACCTTGACACTAAGCCCCTGCAGCTTGCGGTAGATATAGAAGTTCGTCGTATCGCCCTCCATAGTAGGACTCAGGGCCAGGATAACCTCCGAGATGCCACCTTCGCGAACACGCTCAACAAGGTTTTCGATGGTCAGGTCTCCAGGGCCAATACCATCCATTGGGCTAATAACTCCCCCTAACACATGATATACGCCATTATACTGCTGGGTATTTTCAATTGCCATAACATCCTGTATGTTCTCCACCACGCAGACTGTGGACTTATCGCGCGACGGTTTGGCACAAATGTCGCAAAGATCGCTGTCGCACAGGTTGTGGCAGATACGGCAATAGTGTACTCCACGCCGCAATTCCACCAAACTTCGGGCCAGTGTCTCCACCTCACCACTCTCCTGCCGGAGCAGGTGAAGCACAAGGCGGAGGGCGGTCTTTTGCCCTATGCCAGGCAACCGTGACATTTCACAGACGGCATTCTGGAGCAGTGTGGAGGGATAGTTCATAATATACCTTTGCTGCTTGGAAGCTGAAAGTGTTCTACATCGCGCTGCACAGCCATGCGCAGGCAACGGGCCAGCGCCTTGAAGATGCCCTCAATCTTGTGATGCTCGTTTTCGCCTTCAGCCTTAATATTGAGGTTCATGCGCGCAGCATCAGAAAGGCTCTTGAAGAAGTGCAGGAACATCTCGGTGGGCATATCTCCTACCCGCTCTCGCTTAAACTCTGCATCCCATACAAGCCAGGGACGTCCGCCAAGGTCGAGAGCCACTTGGCAAAGGCAGTCGTCCATAGGCAGGCAGAAGCCATATCGGCCTATTCCACGTTTGTCGCCCAGGGCTTGGGCAATACACTGCCCCAAAGCAAGGGCCGTATCTTCGATAGTATGGTGCTCATCAACATGGAGGTCGCCCTGACAGTGGACAAAGAGGTCAATCATGCCATGACGTGCAATCTGTTCAAGCATGTGATCGAAAAAGCCCAGGCCTGTACAAATCTCCGACCGCCCAGTACCGTCGAGGTTAAGGCTGACTGTAATATCTGTTTCGCTGGTCTTGCGCCGCACTTCGGCCGTGCGTTCTCCGGCAAAGACTATCTCCGAGATGCGATGCCAGTCATTGTCGTCCGAGATGATGAGCGAGTGACAACCCAGGTTGCGGGCCAGTTGTTCGTCAGACTCCCTGTCACCGATGACATAACTGCCTGCCAGGTCGTAGGCGTCACTCATATACTGAGTAAGCATGGCTGTACCTGGTTTCCGGGTGGGCAGGTTGTCGGAGGGAAAGCTACGGTCAATATGAATGGCATCGAACTCTACGCCCTCGCCACGCAGGATGTCAAGCATGAGCCTGTGCGTGGGCCAGAAGGTGTCTTCGGGGTAACTTTCAGTACCCAAACCGTCCTGGTTACTTACCATCACAAAGAGGAAGTCGGTGTGCTGTCGCAGGAAACGCAGGCCGCTGATAGCTCCTGGCACGAAGTGAAACTTGCTGAAGCTGTCAATCTGTTCATCCTCTGGTTCACGCAGAATGGTACCATCCCGGTCAATGAATAGAATTCTTTTCTTCATATCCTTGTGATATTATTATATTAGCGGATGCCCATTATTTGTATTGCCGCAAAGCCCCAAGCAGTTCGTTGTTCTCCTGCAAAGTGCCTACGGTAATGCGCAAACACCCCTGGCAAAGCTGCACACGATTACGATTCCGCACGATGATGCCGCGATCCACCAAATACTGATAAATACGATTGGCATCGGTTACCCTCACCAGCACAAAGTTTGCAGCAGTGGGGTAAACCTTGAGGGTGATAGGCAGCTCGGCCAGGGCTGGCAGTATATGGCTTCGCTCGCGGCGTATCTGCCTGCACCAGCCTTCTATCTTCAACATATCGTCCAGCGACTGCAGCGCACGCTCCTGGGTGAGGCTGTTTATATTATAGGGATACTTCACCTTATTGAACAGACCGATAATTTCTTCTGATGCAAAAGCCATGCCAAGCCTGAGACTGGCCGATGCCCAAGCCTTGCTGAAGGTATTGAGCACAATGAGATTGGGGTAGCGCCCTACCATGAGGCGGAAGGGCTCTTGGTCGGAAAAGTCTGCATAGGCCTCATCAACGACGACAATGCCGGAGAAGGCCTCGATAATGCGCATTACCTCGTGATGGTCAAGGTCGTTGCCAGTAGGATTATTGGGTGTGCAGAGGAATATAGCCTTGGTGTTCCTGTCAACAGCGGCAAGCAGCTGGTCGGCATGCAGCTGGAAGTTGTCGTCGAGGGGCACTGAGCGGTATTCTACATCATTGATGTCGGCTGCCACCTTGTACATGCCGTAGGTAGGCGATATGGCCACAACGTTATCCGCAGCAGGGCGGCAGAAGATACGATACACCAGGTCGATGGCCTCGTCAGAACCGTTACCCAGGAATATCTGTCCGGGGCGTACACCCTTCAGTGGTGCAAGCTTTGCCTTCAGGTTTTCCTGAAGCGGGTCGGGGTAGCGGTTGAAGGGCGCGTTATAGGGGCTCTCATTGGCATCGAGGAATACGTGGGCTGCACGGCCTTTGAATTCATCGCGGGCACAGCTATAGGGTTCCAGTGCCCAGATATTGGAGCGGACCAAAGACTTCAAATCAAATTCTGTATTCATTGCTTTTATGTTATGACTATTCCACGGCCTTCATTCTAAGCTCCATGGCTCGCCGGTGGGCCTCCAGGCTTTCTCCGGCAGCCATTTCCTGCACGGCTGGGCCTATGGAGAGAATGCCCCGGGGGGTGATATGCTGGAAGGTTATCTTGCGAATGTAGCTGTCCAGATTGACCCCACTATAGGCAACAGCATATCCGTTAGTGGGCAGGGTGTGATTGGTGCCGCTTGCGTAATCGCCTGCGCTCTCAGGGGTAAGAGGCCCCAGGAAGACACTGCCGGCATTGACCACCTGGGCCGCAAGTTCCATATAGTTCTGCGTCTCGATGATAAGATGTTCGGGTGCATACAGGTTGGCTATGTGCATCATCTCGCAGTCGTCATGCACAAGGATGAGCTTGCTGTGCCGTAGAGCCTGAGCGGCAATCTCGCAGCGGGGTAGCTGGGCCAGCTGGCTTTCTACTTCCTCTTCTACGCGTGCGATAAGTGTGGGGCTCGTGGTAAGAAGCATGACCTGGCTGTCCACACCGTGCTCAGCCTGGCTGAGCAGGTCTGCGGCTACGAAGTCCGCACGGTTCTGTTCATCGGCCAGCACAAGTACTTCGCTGGGTCCGGCAGGCATGTCAATAGCCGTGCCGTGTAGGCTGACCTGCTGCTTGGCGCAGGTGACGAACTGGTTACCGGGTCCGAATATCTTATATACACGGGGAATGGTCTCAGTACCATAAGCCATGGCACCGATAGCCTGCACGCCACCGGCCTTGTAGATGCGGCTTACACCGGCTATGCGGGCAGCACAGAGCACGGCGGGGTGCACGCGTCCATCTCGCTGCGGCGGGGTACAGAGGACGATTTCGCCACAGCCGGCTATGCGGGCAGGAGTGGCCAGCATGAGGACGGTACTGAACAGGGGTGCCGTGCCGCCGGGAATGTAGAGGCCTACACGCTCGATGGGCACAGCCTGCTGCCAGCACTCAATGCCGTCAGTGACCTGTACGCGAGTCGGCTCAAAGCGCTGGGCACGGTGAAAGGCCTCTATGTTGCGGTGGGCCAGTTCAAGGGCCTGGCGCAACTGGGGCGTGATACCGTCCCATGCCTCTTGCATCTCCTGCTCAGAGACGGCCAGGTCCTGGAGCCTGACGTGGTCGAAACGTTCTTCGTAGTCGATTACGGCTTCGTCGCCGCGCTCCCTGACGTCGCTAAGGACGGCAGAGACGGTGGCATTAAGGTCGGCCGCATCCCGGACGGGACGACGCAGCAAGGCGGGAAGCTCCTCTGCGGTTGGATACTTTATTACATTCATACTCAGTTAATCCTCAGTTAATCATTTTCTCGATGGGAACCACCAGGATGCCCTGCGCACCAAGTTCCTTCAGCTGGCGGATGATTTCCCAGAAGCGCTTCTCGTCGATGACAGTGTGCACACTGCTCCAGCCCTCGGTAGCCAGGGGCATCACGGTGGGGCTCTTGGCTCCAGGCAGTACGGAGACGATATCGCGTACGCGGTCGGTGGGCACGTTCATAAGTACGTACTTCTTATCCTCGGCTTGCTTTACCGCTTCTATGCGGAAGAGCAGTTCGTCAAGTACGGCCTGCTTCTCGGCCGTCAGGCTGGGGCTGGCAATGAGCAGGGCCTCGCTCTGCATTACGGTCTCCACCTCCACCAAGTTGTTACTTACCAGGGTACTGCCGCTGCTGACGATGTCGAAAATAGCGTCTGCCAGCCCTATACCGGGACTGATCTCCACCGAGCCGGTGATGACGTGTATATCGGCCACAATATGGTTCTGCTCCAGGTATCGGCGCAGTATGCCGGGGTAGGAAGTAGCTATCTTGCGCCCCTCGAACCATCGCAGGCCCGTATAGGCAACGCCCTTGGGGATGGCCAGTGAGAGGCGGCAGCGGCTGAAGCCCAGTGGCCGTACTACGCGGCACTGTTCCTGGCGTTCCTCATACTCGTTCTGCCCTACGATGCCCAGATCGGCCACACCACTGGCCACGCTCTGAGGTATGTCATCATCGCGCAGGTACAAGACCTCGATGGGGAAATTGCTACTCTGGACGAGCAGTGTGCGCTTTGAACTGCTCACCTTTATGCCAGCCTCGCTGAGCAGGGCCATTGTATCCTCGTAGAGGCGGCCCTTCGACTGTACTGCTATTCGTATCATAATTCTATATTCTATACTTTAACGCTATTGCGGGTGCAAAGGTACGAAAAAAAATGAGGAATAGGAGGCAGATTGAACGAATTATTTTGGCTGAGTGCAGGATTTTATGGAAGACGGGGGAGCATGATATGCCTGACGAAGGCCGGCTGGCATAAAATACCGGGAGAGGAGGGAACGGAAAGGAGCTATTCCGGACAGGGAGTTTCCCCGTCTGGCAAACAAAAGAAAAATATTTGCTGTTTTCCTTTGTTTTGTGCTCAGTTAATAGTAATTTTGCAGTCGGAAAGACGAAATCACCGGCCCTGACCTCAACGATAGACGAGCATAAGGCAGAGGAAACAAAGCCAAGGGGCCATACAGATAAAACTATAATGAACACGATGAAAAAGACAAGTTTTTTGAATAGGTTTTTCCTCCTTGCACTGCTGTGCACCATGCACCCTCAGACGAGCGTACTTGCCAACGACAGCCAAGGTACCAAGCTGCAGGGAAAGGTAATCGGAACCGAACGATGCTACGACTATGACAAGGGCGCAGCCTCCACCACCGTCAATACGCCCGGCAATGCCTTCGACGGCAATCTCTCCACCTTCGTGGCCACCTATGAACGGTCGCACACATGGGTGGGCCTCGACCTGGGAACGCCCCATGTCATCAAGCGCGTGGGCTGGGCCGGCAGGCAGGGCGGCACGGGGCAGGGCCGAGTGGTTTTGGGCCTGTTCGAGGGGTCAAACCGCGAGGACTTCATGGACGCCATCCCCCTTTTCATGATTACCGAGCGGGGGCAGGACGGAAAGGTCTCCTACGCCGACATCCACGTTTCCCGAGGTTTCCGCTACGTCAGATACTGCGGTCCGGCTGACACCAGGTGCAACATCGCCGAGGTGGAATTCTATGGCGAGGAAGGCGAGGGCGACGATTCTCAGTTCTACCAGATAAGCAACCTGCCTACCCTCTCCTACCACACATACAGCGGCCAGGAGCCATACGACAAGGTGCACGAGCTGGAGAGTGAGATGTGCATCATCTACGACGACGGCACGAGGATTCAGGAATACCCCGTGCTGGCCAGGGAGCGCGGAAACGGCTCGCGCTACGAACTCTTCAAGAAGCGCCCATACCGCATCAAGTTCAACGACGGAAAAAGCCACCACATGCTGAAGGATTCGCCCCTACAGTCGCCCGCCAAGGCAAAGAAGTGGACCCTGATTCCCAACTGGAGAGAAAAGAGCCTGATGCGCAATAACATAGCCTTTGAGATGAGCCGCCGACTGGGACTGCCCTACACCCCCTGGATACAGAACGTAGATGTCATCGTAAACGGCGAGTTCAAGGGTAACTACCAGCTCTGCGACCAGATTACGGTGGACCCCGCCCGCGTGAATATCAGCGAAATAACAACCGACGAGCAGGGGAACACCGACATATCGGGGGGCTACCTCCTCGAGATTACGGGCCCCGGAGGAGAACCGTGGCACTTCAACAGCAGCCGCGGGCTGCCCGTGGACATCAAGTCGCCCGACGATGACGAAATCACCCAGGAGCAGTTCAACTACATACGCAACACCTTCAACGACATGGAGTCGCGCCTGTGGGCCAGCAACTACACAGACCCTGCCAAGGGATACCGTTCCAGGATGGACCTGGAGAGTTTCCTCAAGCTCATGCTCGTGGGCGAGTTCACAGGCAACACCGATGCCCTCTGGAGCGTATATCTCTATAAGGAACGCGGAGACGACCTGTTCCATTTCGGTCCCGTTTGGGACTTCGACCTCTGCATGGATAACGACCAGCGCGTATATCCCGCCAACGGAAAGCCAAACTGGCTCTTCAACTACGGTTCGGCCGTGAACGGCCTGAGGGACTTCTTCAACCGCGTGCTCTCCGACCCCTATGCCACGACTACCCTCAGCGGCATCTGGGCCGGCATGCGCAAGAGCGGAGCCTTCACCGGCGAGAGCTTGATTGCATACGTTGACAGCCTGGGCGTCGTGCTCGACCAGAGCCAGAAGCTCAACTTCACCCGCTGGGACAACCTCGGCGAGTTCCTCACCCTGCAGCAGTTTGCCCCAGGCACCTACGAGGGGGAGCTTGACATCATACGCAACTACCTGCAGGCCCGCATCCAGTGGATAGACCAGAAGCTGGGATATGTTGACATACAGGAAGTTGACCCGTCGGATTCGCTCTACATCATCAACACGGCAGCCGACCTCGTAGCCTTCCAGCACGCCGTGAACGAGCAGGGGCTCACCAGCCTCAGGGGGCGCATTGATGCCGACCTCGACCTGAGCGCCGTCAGCGCGCACCTGGCACCCATAGGCACCGCCACGCGCCCCTACAAAGGCGTGTTCGACGGACAGAACCACATACTATCGGGCCTCATCATTGAGCGAAGCGACAATAACGCAGGCCTCTTCGGCACAATCTCCGCCGGGGCAGAGATACGCGGCATCACGCTCGATGAATCATGCCGCATACAGGGTGCCAACGGCGCCGGACTCATCGGTGCAGCCAAGGGCCGGGGCACCGTCATACTGGAGGGCCTGGCCAACCAGGGCAGCGTGCAGGCCAAGGGCACCTGGGCCGGAGGCATACTGGGCATCTGCACCGATGCATCCACCCAGCTGCGCATAGCCTACTGCTACGCCTCGGGCAACATCAGTGCCCAGAACGAGGCGGCAGCCCTGTGCGGAAAGCTGGGTGCCAATGCCCAGATACAGCGCTGCTACAGCGCGGCCGACGTGAGCGGATACACCAACGGCTTCAGCTTTGCTGCCCACGAGGGCAGCCGCCTCACCCGCTGCTTCAGCAACCACTCCAGCGTGCAGACGGGCGTTACGAAGGTTACGGCTTCGGGCCTGGCCGAGGGCAGCCTCTGCTACCGCCTCAACGACGGTGTCGCCGACGACGCTCCATACCGCTTCTACCAGTCGCTGGGCCAGGACGCCTACCCCGTGCTGCAGCACCACATGGAGGTGATAAAGGAGGGCAACACGTATAAGAACAACACAGACTTCCAGCTCTCCTCGCCACAGGATGTAATCGACTTTGCTGCAATGGTCAACAGCGGACTCAGGAACATCAACGGCCTGCTCACCGCCGACCTCGACTTCGATGGCTTCACGGTTACGCCCATCGGCACCGCCGAGAACCCCTACATCGGCACCTTCGACGGCCAGGGACACCGCATCAGCAACCTCGTCATCCGCACGGGCCGCGACTACACAGGCCTCTTCGGCATAGTCAGCGGTGGCGCCACCATACGCAATCTCGTCCTCGATGAAACCTGCTCCATCAGCGGAGCCGCCTTCGTGGGCCTCATCGGAGGCTCAAACGGCAGCGGGCGCGTCACTATGGAGTACCTGGGCAACGAGGGTTCCGTCACGGCTTCGGCCCAGAACGCCGGAGGCATCTTCGGGTGCAACATGCGCGCTGCAGCCACTCCCGTCTTCCTGAACTGCTACGTCACCGGCCCCGTGAAGGGTCAGCGCGAGAGCGGACAGCTGACCGGCTATGCCGGCAACGGCCAGGCCACCAACTGCTATTGCAGCGGACCCGTGGAGGGCGTCTATTATCAGGACATGAGCGACGCCATGCTGCGCGGCGGCCCAAAGTCAACAAACTGCTACTCCATCTATGCCGACCGCAACGCCAAGCGCATCACCCAGGCGCAGGTTGAGAGCGGCGAGCTCTGCTATTTGCTCAACCAGAAGAAGAGCCAGGAGGACGTCGTATGGTATCAGACCCTGGGCCAGGACAACCATCCCGTCTTCGACGCTACGCACTCCAGGGTACTGCTCGCCTCCGACGGCTCATACTACAACGAGGGCAACCTGGTTGAGCTCATCCCCTCGCCCGCCGGGCAATACCAAGACTACTCGCTCCAGGGCACGCGCATCAACCGCAGCCAGCGAGGCATCCACATCGTACGCACCAGCAGCGGAAAGACATACAAGGTGCTGGTCAAGTAAAGGCAAAGCCAGTACCAATTGAGTTGGACGCATGGGAATCAGTTCCCCATGCGTCCTTCTGCAACCCACAAGCTGCCCCCCATACGGCAGTTCCGAGCCTCAACGTGCCGTCTGTCAGCCTGTGGCTAACAGACGAACAAATGACTCATCTTTATTGTCACTTTTGATAATTCACCGAACAATTATTCCACAAATCACCGAACAAAATCGCCTCAAATCACCGAACGGCATCGCCTCAAATCGCCGAAAAGTGCGAAATTCTTTGGTGGATTGGAATAAAAGAACTATCTTTGCAACCGAAATTAAGAGTAATGTTATGGCAAAATATAAACAGCGAATAGCCGACAGACTTCTCAAACGTAAGGTTCTAGGGAAAGGTGCAGTTCTCATAGAAGGGCCAAAATGGTGTGGCAAAACAACCACGGCAAAACAATTAGCAAAGAGTGTGCTCGACCTTGGGGATGCATCGGTGTTGAAACAAAGCGCACAAATGATAGAGATTAGTCCCAAGTCTCTTTTGGACGGAACGACTCCTCGCTTGATTGACGAATGGCAGGCATTACCTCCCATTTGGGATTCCATCCGAAGTGAAGTGGACAAGCGAGGAGAACCTTCTCAGTTTATCCTGACAGGGTCTTCCATTCTTCCTGATGCTGATGAGACGATTCATAGCGGTACTGGACGATTCGCACATATCATGATGCGTCCTATGAGCTTGTATGAATCGGGCGAATCATCGGGCACAATAAGTCTGAATGATTTGTTCGATGGCAAAATGCCAGAAGTCAAGCAATGCGACCTGGATATTGACGACATTGCCTACCTCACCTGCCGCGGTGGCTGGCCTTGGTCAACACTGATACCCAAGGACGTGGCTCTTGATCAGGCATTCGATTATGTTGATTCTGTGATAAAGCGTGACATAATGCGCGTGGACAAAGTGAAGAGAAGTCCCGAACGGGCAATGCTGCTACTGCGTTCGTATGCAAGGAATATATCCCAACAGGTATCATACGCGACCATCCGCAAAGACATGCTTACAAACGATGCAAGCACGTTGGATGAAGACACCGTTGCCGACTACATCAAGGCTTTGAAAAGACTCTTTGTCATCGAAGACCTTGCTGCTTGGAATCCTAACCTGCGAAGCAAAACCGCTATCAGGACCAGCGACACACGACACTTTGTTGATCCGAGCATCGGGATTGCCGCATTAGGAATAGGCCCTAAAGATCTGCTTAACGACTTATACACATTCGGACTTTTCTTTGAGGACATGGCCGTGCGCGACCTACGTGTGTATGCAGAGGCATTGGACGGTGGGCTTTACCATTACAGAGACAGTAACGGGCTTGAATGCGACACGGTTCTTCATCGGCGCAACGGCAGCTACGCTCTGATTGAGGTGAAGCTGGGAGGAGAAAATCATATCAATGTCGGCGCAGCCAGTATGTTGGAACTGGCAGGGAAGATAGATACTGACAAAATGCCTGCGCCATCATTTATGGCAGTTATCGTTGGTGTGGGCAAGTATGCCTATCGGAGGAAAGACGGAGTATATGTCATCCCCATTGGTTGTCTGAGGGATTAAACCCCGGTAAGGTTCTGGTCAAGTAAAGGCAAAGCCAGTACCCCCTATTATTTGCAAGACCCGGGTGTAAATATTGCTACACCCGGGTCTTGCCTTCTGCGTTTCTTACTGCCCTAACGGGCAGCCTTGCCTATTTGCCTACCACCAGAGATTATCCAGCAGGCCGTTGTTCTGCTTTACACCCGGAACAACCGTGCCGCCTACGTCCACACCGCCGTAGCCGATGCCTAAGTCACTCGACACGCTCTGGGCTATCATTCTCTCTGTGTTCAGCTTTACTACCTTCAAAGCCGGAGCTATATATGTCTTCTTCATTTTACCAATACCTTTTTATTGTTGATAATATAAATTCCCTTGTTCGCTTTCTCTACGCGGCGACCTGCCAGGTCGTAGATCTCGGC
Source organism: uncultured Prevotellaceae bacterium (assembly GCA_946407895.1). Lineage (GTDB taxonomy): Bacteria > Bacteroidota > Bacteroidia > Bacteroidales > Bacteroidaceae > Physcousia. Next base: position 3,830 of record CAMJQA010000067.1, on the reverse strand, counting down.
TTTTTCAATTGCCGATTGTCCATCTTCAATTGACTCAATCTCAGTCGTGCCGTCCAGGGTGAACTTCATCTTAACTGGGGCAGAGTCGGAGTAGGCGGCCAGCACGTCGGCAAAGTGGAAGTAGCCGCGGTAACCCTTCATCTGCGTCGCACCTGTGGAGTACCAGAAGTTATTGCCGCTCAGGAACAGGCTCTCCGCTCCGATGAGCATAGGCACGTAGCTGCCCGTGAATGTGCCCAGCGTGCTGCCAGAGCCTACGGTTACGGTGGGTTCTGTCTCGGGGGTGATGTTTATGCCATTCATGTTGAAGCTCGTTATGGGCGAGGAAACCTTGATGATATAGGGATGATTGGCTTCGATGGCCGAGGCCGTACTGAAGTCCACCTTAATGGCCGTTGCCTTGCCGTAGCTGTCTGTTCCCGTTGTTGCCCAACCTGTGAACTCACCGAGTTGCACATCATCGCCAAAGGCAGCCTTCACCTGTGCCTCACTCATAGCGAAGGGCAGGCAGATGGTGTTCCAATCATTTGCGCTGATGGTTCGCAGTACCTTTACGTCCACATCATTGAGCGTGACTGGTGCTGTTGTGGAGTTTTCATCCAGTGGTATGGGCATTTCCACTATTTCCTTGAATTTATTCCAGTAATCCGCTGTTTCGTATGATGACTTGCAGCCAACAGGGACACAAAGTGTGGTTTTATTAATTCCACAATAGGAAAATGACTCTGAAGTTAAAGGAACTGGTACTTTATTTTTTACCACTAAATAAGATGGGGCACAATTTAAGAAAATATTATTACCGATATTCGTCAAGTTTGATGGTAAAGTGATAGAGGCAAGGTGATAACAATCGGCAAATGCGATGTTACTGATGCTCGTCACACTTTCGGGAATAAAGACAGAGGTGAGGGCTTTACAGCCAGAAAAAGCTGCATCCATGATAATTGTCACACTTTCAGGAATAGTGATAGAGGTAAGGGAAGAGCAGCCAGAAAAAGCAGAATCCCCAATCGTTTTAACTCCTTTTGGTATGGTGGCAGAAATCAAACCAGAACAGTTTAAGAAGGTACCTGTTCCGATGCTTGTCACACTTTCAGGGATTATGAAAGAGATAAGGCCTGTGCAGTCTTCGAAAGCTCTCATACCAATACTCTTCACACCTGATGATATATTAATGGATTTTAGGCTCGTACACTTCCTAAAAGCTTCAGTACCTATAGTTGTTACATTTGACGGTATGATAATATCATTTAGGCTAGTGCAATATTCGAAAGCTTTGGATCCGATACTCGAAACGTTCTCTGGCAGTGTAATTAATCTCAGCTCGGTACAACCAGAAAATAAGCCTTTTTCAATACTTGTGACACCTTTTGGAATAGAAATGGATGTTAAACCTGTACACTGGCAGAAAGCTTCGCTTTCAATACTTGTCAAATTCTCAGGAAGAGAAATTGATGTCAACCCTGTACATCCCGCGAAAGCAGACTCACCTATGCTTAATATGCTATTGGGAAATGAGAAAGAAGTAAGGCCTTTGATACCAGAAAAGGCACGTTTTCCTATGCTAATAACACCATCAGGAATAGAAATAGAAATTAGATCTGTACATTGAGAAAAAGCATAGTCGCCAATATGCTTAACACTTGTAGGGATGATAGTATTTTTGCAACCAGAGACTAATGTATTCGATGCTTTTTCTATTATAGCATTACATGACTCTCGAGAATCATACACTGGGTTATCATTATCCACAGTGATTGAGGCTAAGGAAGTGCAGTTAGAAAACGCACTTCCATTAATTTCTTTTATATTCTTGTGAATATTGAGAGACTGTATATTTTCGCAAAAGGAAAATGCTTTTTCTTCGATTTTCGTAACATTCTCTGGTATAGTAATGGAAGTAAGATTTACGCAGCAGAGGAATAAATCTTTACTGATGGTAGTTAAACTCTCTGAAAGGGTAACAGAAATAAGGTTGCCGCAACCATAGAAAGCTGATTCTCCAATGCTTATTACACTATTTGGAATTGTGATAGAAGTCAAACCTCCACAAGCTTGGAATGATCCTTTCCCAATACTCGTTATGTTTGACGAAAGGGAAACAGAGGTAAGGCGATAACATTCATTAAAGACATAATCACCAATTTTCGTAACACTTGAAGGTATTGTGATGGATGTTAAGGATGTACATCCCCAGAAGGCACAGTTCCCTATGCTAACCACTCCCTCAGAAATGCTGATGGTGGAGAGGGATGAGCAGTAATAGAAAGCATTATACCCAATGTCTGTAACACTCGCTGGAAGAGTAATAGAAGTTAGACTATGACAATATTGAAAAGCATAATTACCAATTGTCTTTATACCATTAGGAATTGTCACAGAAGATAAAGAAAAAGAATTGAATGCATAGTCTCCAATGCCAATTACTAAATAACCATTCGCGTTAGAAGGAATGGTAATAGAGCCACTATATGATTGTGGCGTTGGAAGATAGGCGGCATTTCCATCACCTACTTGGCAAGTCTTCTCGCTTTCGCTAATAACCTTGAAGGTCAATTCTACACCTTCTGCTGTGCTTGCCCTGAAAATATCTCCATCTGCTCCCCATGAAAAATTCGAAAAGAGTAACAAAACTATTTCCATTAATAGCTGTTTAAGATCCAGTATTCTCATATTTTTATCTCTCTTTAGTCCGCTCAGTCCCTCAGAAGACCTTTAATTATACAGGAAGCGTGGAACTGATATGTCCACATCCTCCCACTGAGGTCCTGCAAAACCCACAAAGACAGATGCAACAACAGCAGTCCACGCTATACACGTGGAAGCCGTTATGTCACCTCCTTGTCTTTGTTTGAAATTTGCAGGTTTCAGCGGGACAAGACGAGCATAACGCTTCTTTTATATCCGATAAATCATCCCCGACCCGTCGCTACGGAATGCGGAGAATCCGAGTACAAAAATACAAATAAGTAAGAGAACTGCAAAACAATTTCAAATATTTTTTTGCTTTGCCGAAAGAAAGTCATTAGGAGAGACCGTCTCAAAGGGCATGAAAGCCGGTAGAGGCATATCATAATTAGCGGGGAACGGGATGGATGTTGCATAATGGAGAAGGGTGTTGCCCAAGGAGTTGAAGAAGGTACGGCAAATAACCAAATTGAATTCCAAAAAGTGACAACCTTTTTCATTTGAGGTCAGGATTGACTTAAAATAATCAAATATCTTATGCTTTTTCGTCAAAATTCTTGCTGGAAATCTCAAAAAGGTGTATATTTGCATCGCACAAAATCTCAAAAAGGTGTAGAATATGACAGAACAGAAATCACAAAAATGTGCAGGCGGCATCATTATGAAGCGTAAAATATATCAGCAACTCCTTGATTGGAAAGAGAAAAGAAACGGTGAGGTGGCACTACTCGTAGAGGGAGCGCGACGCATCGGAAAGAGTTATATCGTAGAGGAATTCGCCAAGAATGAGTATGAGTCATACATCCTCATCGACTTCAATAAGGCTCCCCAGATGGTCAGAGATTGGTTCGACCTCTATCTGGAAGACCTCGATACGTTGTTCCTCTTTCTGAGCCAGCACTATAAAGTAAGGCTCCATGAGCGCAAGTCGCTCATTATCCTTGATGAGATTCAGTTATGCCCCAGAGCGAGAGCAGCCATCAAGTTTCTGGTGGCCGACAGAAGGTATGACTACATTGAGACGGGATCTTTGGTAAGTATCAAGAAAAACACACAAGGCATCGTGCTCCCATCGGAAGAACGTTCTATTCAGATGTATCCGATGGACTTTGAAGAGTTTCTTTGGGCTACAGGTAATGATA
>CAMJQA010000066.1 GCA_946407895.1 uncultured Prevotellaceae bacterium | reverse complement strand
AAGCAAATTAAAACGGTGTTTTATTTGCATTATCGCTCGCTTAATCGTATCTTTGCAGTGCAAAACACACACTCACGGCGAAAATGACAGAGAAATATCACGAGACAGACCCCATGAGCGATGTCATCAGCGATGACTATCGGATGTTGCAGATGATAAGCCGCTTCGGCATCAAGCTGGGCTTCGGAGACCAGACCGTGGCCGCCACCTGTGCCAGGGCCGGCGTGGACGTCACCACCTTCCTGACCGTTGTGAACTACCTGAAGGACTCGGCCCACGCCCATCTGGGAGAGATGGCAGAACGCATCAACCTGCCGGCACTGATGAAGTACCTGAAGAACTCGCACGCCTATTTCATCGACTTCCGCCTGCCAGCCATCCGGCGTAAGCTTATCAGCGCCATCGACTGCTCCACGAAGAACCAGATTGCCTTCCTCATCCTGAAGTTCTACGACGAGTATGCAGCCGAGGTAGCCCGCCACATGGACTATGAGAACACCCACGTACACCCCTATGTGGAACGGTTGCTGGCCCGCCGCCTGCCCAGCGAGACGTTTGCCTCGGTCGTTAACCAACACACCGACAACCACGCCAGCATCGAGAAGAGCATCACCGAGCTGAAGAGCATCATCATCAAATACTACCCCAGCGACAGCAATGCACCCCTGCTGAACGACGTGCTGATGGACATCTACATGACGGAGGAAGACCTGCTGGAGCACTGCCGCCTGGAGGACACACTGTTTGCCGAATGCGTGCGGCGGCTGGAGGAGCGCGTGCGCCTGTCATGCTACGACGTGGCTGACGACGATGACTACACCGCCCCGGCGGAGGACACGGGCACAGACGGGCTGAGCGAGCGCGAGAAGGAGGTCATCATAAACGTGGTGAAGGGAATGAGCAACAAGGAGATAGCCGAACAGATGTTCATCAGCGTGAACACAGTGATGACGCACCGCCGCAACATCAGCCGCAAGCTGAACATACGCAGCGCAGCCGGCCTAACCATCTACGCCATCGTGAACGGCCTGATCAACCTGGAGGACGTCCGCCTATAGCCTCCCCTACCGCTCTAAGCCCAACCCTTCTGCCAAATGCCTCAATGTTTTGGCAGCCAAGCGGTAGATGGCCCAGTCGCTTATAGGCTTTACGCCAAGCAAGAGGCGGAAGTCTTTGCTGAGCGTATTCCAATCTATAGCTGTTAAATCATTCTCTGCTGGCGGGCAATAGAGACTGCGCCAGTAATGTTGGTCACCTCCAGTTTGTTGATGAGGAATTGCCCTCAAAGGCGCAGGCAACTCCTCTACAACGACGGCTTTGCAACGGTGAAGCCCGGGCGGACGTAGTTGTCCGTGCTGCGGCATGCCTCCCCGGCAAACTGGCAGGCGATATCCACCAGCGAGGCCCAGCCCTGGCGCGGCAGGGCAGGCAAGTCCTGCCTCATGATGCCATCCCAGATGAGGGCACAGGAGAAGCCGGCATTGAAGTTGTCACCCGCACCCACAGTGCTGACGACATCACAAACGGGCGGCACGTCGAACTGGAACACGCCCTGCGGCGTGCAGACGCTGACGCTGCGAGGGCCGTCGGTGCAGATGAAGACAGGACAGTAGGCTGCGATGTGGCGCTCGTAGATCTGGCGGGCATCGCGCGTGCCATACATAATCTGGAAATCATCGGCACTGCCCCGCACCACGGTGCTCTGGCGGAAATTACTCAGTATGACGGGCGTCAGGGCCTCCAGCTCGTGGCGGTGGCTGCTTCTGAAGTTCAGGTCGTAGTATATGATGGCTCCCGCCTGGTTGGCCCGCTCGAGCATCTGCATGACCAGCGGACGCATGCCCGTGCAGGCAGCATAGTAAGAGCCGTAGAGCAGGACGTCGCCCGCCTCAAAAGGCGGCACCGTCAGGTGCTCCCCCACATGGGGAGGCTGCTTGTAGAAGACATAGCTGGCATCGCCCTCGGCATTCAGGAAGGCCAGGCTGACGGCACTCTTCTCATCATCGCGCACCTCGAAGTAGTCGGTACCCACGCCGTTGCGGTGCATGAAATCTACAGTCTGGCGGCCCACAACGTCGCTGCCCGTGTAGCCCACGAAGCAACAGGGCACACCCACGCGGCCCACACTGACGATGCTGTTGAAACTACTGCCGCCCGGCACGGCAGCCACTGGCTGATTGTCCTTAAAGAGTATGTCCAGGATGGTTTCGCCCATCCCAATAACCTTGCGCATGTTCTGTATTTCTTTATTTTGGGATTTAAAGGTACAATTATGCAGGTGAAGCACAAAATAAATTCCGAATTATTTTCATTATCTCGCACTTATTCGTAACTTTGTGCCCAAAATTAGCACGTCTGGGCAAAAAGGATTGAATCAAAATAGATATAACTTAAAAGTAGAAGAAAGATGAAGAAGATTTTTACTATGGCAGTTGCCCTGCTCATGTTTGCAGGCAACGCAAAGGCTCTGGAGTATGAGTCGGAACAGGGTTTCACCTGGCAGGCATTCGCAGGCATGAATACCACCAAGATTACAGGTATTGACTATAAGGGCAAGGTTGGCGGCGTATTCGGAGTGAAACTGGACTATATGCTGCCCAAGGCTCACGGCACTTACATTTCAGCCGGACTGGACTGGACAATGAAGGGCGCCAAGGATGACGACGTAGCAGCCAGCGAATCGGGCACCATATACAAGGGCACCGATAAGTTCAAGCTAAACTACATGGAGATTCCCGTACGCGTGGGTTACCGCTACAACCTCAGCAGCGAGCTGGGTGTGTATGGTGAGTTCGGTCCCTACTTCGCCATGGGTATCAGGGGCAAGCACAAGTTCAATGCCGATGCCGACGGTTCGGATGCACGCAGCTCGGAGTGGAGCTACAACGCCTTCAAGAAGAGCACGGTGAAGCCTAACTTCCAGCGCTGGGATGCCGGACTGGGCTTCCGCATAGGTGCCGAGTACAACCAGCACTACAACCTCACGGTTGGTTGCGACTGGGGCATTACCGACATGTGGCGCGACAAGTACCGCGACGCCATCTTTGATGCCAGCGGTGATGACATTGACAAGATCCATAACTTTAACCTGACCATCGCCTTCGGCTATCGCTTCTAAGAGGCGGCAGGAGAATGACAAGCTAAGGGAGGCCGGCACCGCAGTGCGTGATGCCGGCCTCCGCTGTATCAAAGCCATTCGCTCGCTTAATGGCGGCCTTGAGGCTTCGCCTCTAAAATCTTGGACAAGCCAAGCGAACATAGTTCGTGGTCCTTTCGCGCGGATAAGCAAATTAAAACGTGTTTTATTTGCATTATCGCTCGCTTAATCGTATCTTTGAGGCTCCGCCTCTAAAATACTTCCGCTCGGATAAGCAAATTAAAACGGTGTTTTATTTGCATTATCGCTCGCTTAATCGTATCTTTGTCCCCCGAAAGCAGAACAGACATGAGTGCACCTTTGGCAGAACGTATGCGTCCGACGAATCTGGACGACTACATCGGGCAACAACACCTGGTGGGACCCGGCGCCGTACTGCGGCGCATGATTGACTCGGGGCGCATCAGTAGCTTCATCCTATGGGGCCCTCCTGGAGTGGGGAAGACCACGCTGGCCACGATCATCGCACACCAGCTGGAGACGCCGTTCTACACGCTTAGCGCCGTCACCAGCGGGGTGAAGGACGTGCGCGACGTTATTGACAGGGCACGAGGGAGCCGCTTCTTTAATACAGTCAGTCCTATCCTCTTTATAGATGAAATCCACCGCTTCTCGAAGTCGCAGCAGGACAGTCTGCTGGGTGCTGTGGAGCAGGGCGTTGTGACGCTTATCGGTGCCACGACCGAAAACCCGTCGTTCGAGGTCATCCGCCCTCTGCTGAGCCGCTGCCAGGTATACGTGCTGAAGCCGCTTGAGAAGGACGACCTGCTGCTGCTTATGCAACGCGTCATCGAGCGGGACGGCCTGCTGAGCCAGCGCCATTGGGACGTGAAGGAGACCCAGGCTCTGCTGCGCTACAGCGGAGGCGATGCACGCAAGCTGCTGAACATCATGGAGCTGCTCTATGAGGCTGCACCCGCTGAAGGGGATATCGTTGTTGACGATGCCATAGTGGCCGAGCGCCTGCAGCAGAACCCGCTGGCCTACGACAAGGACGGGGAGATGCACTACGACATCATATCGGCTTTCATTAAGAGCATTCGTGGCAGCGACCCCGACGGGGCTATCTACTGGCTGGCTCGTATGATAGAGGGTGGCGAGGACCCGGCCTTCATAGCCCGACGACTGGTAATCAGCGCCAGCGAGGACATCGGGCTGGCTAACCCCAATGCTCTGCTGCTGGCCAACGCCGCCTTTGACGCCGTAATGAAGATAGGCTGGCCGGAGGGGCGCATACCGCTTGCCGAGGCTACGGTGTACCTTGCCACCAGCCCCAAGAGCAACTCGGCCTATATGGCCATTGGCGAGGCACAGCGGGTGGTGGGCGAGACGGGCAACCAGCCTGTGCCCCTGCATCTGCGGAACGCACCGACCAAGCTGATGGAGCAGCTGGGATACGGCAAGGACTATAAGTACGCCCACGACTACGCAGGGCACTTCGTGCGCCAGCAGTTCCTGCCCGACGAGCTACAGAGCGTACGCTTCTGGCATGCCCAGCCCAATTCGCAGGAAGACCGCCTCCACGAGCGCATGATGCAGCTGTGGGGCGACCGCTTTAAAGACTGAGAGATTAAATTCAATATATTTCATTATCACAATTAAGAGGTTCTAATCAGTATGAAGAAAAAGATTATGCTCCTGGGGTCAGGGGAACTGGGTAAAGAGTTTGTCATTGCGTGCAAGCGCAAGGGACAGTATGTAGTAGCCTGTGACAAGTACGCAGGAGCTCCCGCGATGCAAGTCGCCGACGAATGCCGCGTCTTCAGCATGCTCGACGGCGATGCGCTCATGAATGCGGTCCGCGAGGTGAAGCCCGACATCATCGTGCCTGAGATAGAGGCCATACGCACCGAGCGCCTGTACGACTGCGAGAAGATGGGCATACAGGTGGTGCCGAGTGCGCGGGCGGTGAACTATACGATGAACCGCAAGGCCATACGCGAGCTGGCTCATACCGAGCTTGGGCTGAAGACGGCCAACTACCGCTATGCAAACAACTATGAGGAGCTGCAGGCTGCAGCCGAGGTCATCGGGTATCCATGTATCATCAAACCGCTCATGAGCAGCAGCGGGCACGGCCAGAGTAAGGTTGACTCGCCCGCCGAGCTCCCTGCTGCGTGGGAATGTGCCTGTGGCGGCGCCCGCGGCGACCTGAAAGAGGTCATCGTAGAGCAGTTCATTCCCTTCGACTACGAGATAACGCTGCTCACCGTCACCCAGAAGAACGGGCCGACGCTGTTCTGCCAGCCCATAGGGCATGTGCAGATAGGAGGCGACTATCGCGAGAGCTATCAGCCCCGCCGCATGAAGCCCGAGCACCTCAAGGCCGCACAGGAGATGGCTGCTAAGGTCACCGGAGCCTTGACGGGCGCGGGCATCTGGGGCGTGGAGTTTTTCGTCAGCGAAAAGGAGGGAGTCATCTTCAGCGAGCTGAGTCCGCGTCCGCATGACACCGGTATGGTGACGCTGGCCGGCACGCAGAACCTGAGCGAGTTCGAGTTGCACTGCCGCGCCGTCCTGGGACTCCCCATTCCCGGCATCACGCAGGAGCGGCAGGGCGCTTCGGCCGTTATCCTGTCACCGGTGGAGACCCACGATCCCCAGTACGAGGGCATGGAGGACGTCTGTGCCTCGGAGCGCACCTATCTGCGCATCTTCGGCAAGCCTGACGCCCACGTCGGCCGCCGGATGGGCGTAGTTGTGTGCTGGGACACGCTCGACGCGCCCCAGGATGCCCTTCGCGACAAGTGTAAGGCCCTCGCCGCAAAGGTGACGGTCGTTGACGGAAAGAAGTAAGCGTCCCATGACTTCTTTGAGGAACACATTGGCTGTGCTCTTGTCCCTGGCTTGCCTGGCGACAAGGGCACAGTCTTATTATGACGGGCTGCGCATCTGCTGGGACTACCGCACCCAGAATTTCCTCTGCCCCGGCGTCTATTCGCGTCTCAAGCCGCTCTCCGACGGCTCGCTGGCTCTCGTCTATAACGCCAACAGGGCTATTTGGATCCGTCTGAACCGTGGCGGGCAGTGGGAGGAGGCCATAAAGGTCTCGGCAGACCCCGCCGGACTGTACGACTATACCAACTCCGAGCTGCTGGAGCTCGCCGACGGCCGCCTGATGTATGCATGGAATGCCCGCGCGCTCGGCGGCACGAATCAGCCCTATAAAATCATGGCGGCGTATTCTGCGGACCGAGGTCGCACCTGGTACGGCGAGCAGACGCTCTACGTGGCCGGACATGAGTGGACAGACGGATGCTGGGAGCCCGCGATGATGCAACTTCCCGTCCAAGTTCCAGAGAATCCGGAAAATCCGGAAGTTCCGGCCGCCGGTGAGGTGCAGCTCTTCTTCGCGAACGAGCATAATATCGCCGATAACAGGCAGAACGTCACCCTGCTGCGCTCACTCGACAACTGCACGACCTGGCAGGACCCCGTTGTGGTCAGCTTCCGCCCGACATCGCGCGACGGGATGCCCGTGCCGCTTTGTCTGCAGGACGGAAAGGGTCTCGTCATCGCCATCGAGGACAATGGGCTCAACGGAAACTTCAAACCGGTCATCATCCACTCCACATTGGCCGACAACTGGCGCGCCGGAACCGTAGGGGGCTCCAGTGCCCACCGATGGTCGGCCCTCGCGTCTTCCGACTCGCTGGCATCGTCGGTATATGCCGGTGCCCCGTACCTCATCCAGCTCCACTCGGGCGAAACCCTGCTCTCCTGCCAGTCCAGTGAGGACCGCAAGTCCGTAGATTTCCCCATCATGCAGACCTATGTCGGCAACTCGGAGGCTAAAAACTTCTGCTGCCGCTCCACGCCCTTCCCATTCATCGGAGAAGACGACACGCGCGTGCAGTGGTGCGCCCTTGCACAGACTGACGACTCCACCGTGATGGCGACCGCCTCGGTCAGCAACCGTAAGACGCAGAACGGCATCTGGGTTGCTTCGGCTCACATCTATACTCCCATGCCTGTGCTATGGGCAAGGGATTTCGCCAGGAATTGGGACCGTCAGCCCCCCGGGCTATTCATCGGTGGCGCCTCACAGGCCCAGGCGCACATCCGTTCGGCATGGGATAGGGACAGTATCTATTTCCATTTCCAGGTGGCGGACGAACATGTCGTCCATTCGCCGGAGGGCAGCGCGCCGTGGGACGCTGACGGCATTGAACTCTGCCTCGACTATGGCAGGCGAGGCGGAGATCATATTGATAAAGGCATGTACCGGCTCCTGGTCAATGTAAAAGGCGAGCTTTTTGCACAGGCCGGCGCAGAGGGGGCCTGGCATCCATGGACAACCCATGCCCGCCGCACCATTTCGCCCACACATGACGGCTATAACGTACTGCTTTCTGTTCCCTGGAGCGACCTCGGCAGGCTTCCGCGCAAGAAAGCCATTCATCTCTGCTTTTCATTGCACAATAATGACAACGGCCCGTTCGTCGTTCATGAAAATATGTCCGGAGGAAACCCCGACCGCCCCCTCACCTGGATGCGTTGCCGATTACTTCGGGTACCCAATTATCCCTCCAGCCTTTAATGCCGCCTTTTTGCCTCCCCGGCATTTTTTTGACCCTATCTTTTTACCGAAATCACTTGTCTATTGTTAAAAACATTTAACAAATCCCTCCGATATGTTAAGCAGTTTTAACAAAAACGCCAAATCGAATCGATTTAACGTCACCTGTTAAAAAGGCTTAACATATCGGACCGATTCAACTTCACTTGTCAAAAAGGTTTAACATATCGGACCGATATAAGTTCACTTGTAAACAAGTTTTAACATATCGGTCCGATATGAATTACAATGTTATCGATTGTTAACATATCTGAGGCATATTGCTTAAAGCTTCCTTCTGAACGCCTCAATTAGCTCCTGAAGTTCCTCCTCCTTCAACTCCGGGAACCTTTCTTTTATCAGATTCCGGAAGGCTTCGATGGCCCGTCCGCGCATTTGCTGCCCGCCCATCTTCATTCCGCTTCGGTAGGGCGTACTTGGCAGCAATGCCCTGTTGAAATTACCGTCACTCATAGTATTTCTGATTCCTTACCAATACCCGGCAAATCATTCTACTTCACATACTGCCTGAAGAAGCTCCAAATCTCGTCACCCATGTTCAGATCCTCGGTATGCCAGGTATGCCCGGCGCCGACGACCTCGTAAAGCCATACATCGCTGCCCGACGGACTGCCGGTGAATCGATGTTTGACGACATATCGCCCCGTTTCGGGCTTCAGGCTCTCCACTCGCTCCGTAACTTCATGCGTGCAGCGGTTTTTGGCCACCCAATAGCCCACAGCCAGCGGCACTGGCATGTAGGCGCCCCATCCCCCTTCATTCTTGAGGTCGCCGCCCCATTCCGACGTCCGGTCTTCTGTGCCGTGAATCTCCATGAGCGGAATGGGCCTTTCTGCCTCCAGATCCCGGTACATCCACTCCATGGTGAGTCCGGCTACGGGCGCAACTGCCTTGAACGTGTTCTGGCGGGCGTACGCCATGAGGTAACACATCTCCCCGCCGTTGGACATGCCCGTCAGAAAGCAGTTATCGCGGCTCAGCGCGTACCGTTTCTGCACATATCGGGCCATACGGCAGAGCGCCTTCACGTCGTCGACCTTCCATCCTTCCTGAAACGGATAGCCCACGTTCCAGCTGGTCTTTCCCTTCAGGTCGGGCAGTCCCTGCGGGATGCAGACGGCGAAACCTTCGCGCCGGGCCGTCTCCACCAAGGGATTCTCTCGCCATATCCGGCCGCTATAGCCGTGCAGGACGAACACGACGGGCGCATTCGGCTTCATGTCGGCCGGCAGGAACATCACGAACTTCCGCATGTGGCCGTCCACGCGTAGCGAGTCCTCTATGAATTGTTGTGCTGCAAGATTTAAGCTTGCCAGCACGCAGGCTGACACGATCAGGCTGCGATGAAGGGCAGCCCAGATTAGATTTCTATTTTTCATATCTTGAATTTTAAACGCGCAGGAAGATGCGCTTCCTATACATTATATATAATATAGCGAACAGAATGGCGGCATTCGACAATGAGATCAAGGCTGGGTACCAGTCGCCCAGGTACTGCTCCATGCCGTGGAATAGCGACCGGCTGATGCTGTTGAAGCTGATGACATGCGAAACAACGTACGCCGTGATGCTGTTCATGCCATATATCTTCAAGAAGGTCAGCCCGCGGTTGTGGCCCATCACATCCATCCAGGTATAGAACGCCCAGAGCAGCAGGAAGCAGTATCCGCTGCTGACCAGCACCATCGAGCTCGTCCAGATGTGTTTTATCACGGGGTGAACGCCGTCCATTATCCAGCCAATTGCCACCATCGTCAGGCCCGCCCCGATGAGCATCTGCTGCTTCCGCTTCTGCGCGATTTGGCTCCGCAGCAGCTCGCCGGCGAGGGCTCCCGTCAATACCGTCACCACGAAGTTCAGGCTGCTCAGAATCCACGTGTATGTGTACCACTCCTGGAACTGGACAGCCCCGTCTACGACCTCAGCCTTGTCGCGGAAGCGTCCGAGAACCATTCTGTCGATCCCCTCGGCCAGATTGCCCTGCGGCGAGTAGTCCCCGCCGCCGAAGTTGCCCACGCTGACAAATTCCATCGCTGCCCAGAAGGCGATAAGGAGTCCCACGGCGATGGCGACCTGCGCCTTGGTGCGCGTGTGCAGGTAAATGAGCGCGGTGAAGAGATATCCCACGGCAATGGCCTGCAGCGTGTTGGAGAAGAGGTAGATATGCTGCGGATCCAGGCTCAGCAGGTTGCCCTGGACCATCATGCCGAAGATCCACAGCAGGACGAAGCGCCGGGCAAGCCGTTTATATATCAATGAGCCATTCCCGCGGTACTTCGCCATCGAATATGGAATGGTAACGCCCGACATGAACATGAAGAGCGGCATGACTAAGTCCCATGGCGAGAAGCCGCCCCACTCCTTGTGCGTAAACCAGGGCAATATCGTGTCGCTGTACCACGCGGCATTGATTGCCGGCTTCAATTTGAACACAAGGTCCTCCAGCGCGACCAGCATCACGAGGTCGAAGCCCCGCAATGCGTCCAGCGATTCCAGTCTCTCTTTCATTTCTTTCTGCTTTAATGCGTTGTGACCCTTACTCCTTACTGTTTTGCGGCCGCTTGGAGAAGATGGCGCGGATTCGCGCCATATCGAACTTCGCGCTCCGGTCGTAGAAGTAAATACCGTTCTGTTCCTGCTCCACGTCGGTCAGCTGGGTGTAACAGTAGCCCCATACGTTCTCCGCAATCGCCATGAGCGCGTCAACCTGGCCCTCAAGACGGCTGTAGAACTCCTCGAGAGAGTGAGGCGGCTCCCCATATCCCCAGGACTGATTGCTGTTGGACGTTTCTTTGTCCTGACCCTTCACCCACTTGATGCCGCCGAACTCGTCAAGGATGTAAGGCATCGTCGCCGACTCATATTTGGGGAAGTCATAGACGTTGTTGTCGGTTGCCCGGTTGAATCCGACGTTCAGGCGGGGTATGCCGGGCGCCTCGTTGGGTGTCTGGAACCATCGCTCGCCATTATAGATCAGGTCTTTCAGCTTTTTGGGGTCCTGCTCGTAGCTATGAGTGGTCCAGATGTCCGTCTTAATATGCACGCCGCCGCTTACGTCGCAAACGGGGCGCGTGGGATCCAGAGCCTTGCTGAGGTCATAGACATCGCTGACGAAGCGCGGATACTGAACACGGTCTGGCCACCACTCCTCGTTCATCGGCGTCCAGGTGACGATGCTCGGATGGTTGCGGTCGCGCAGGATCTCCTCGCTCCACTCCGTCATGAAGTTACGTGCCACCTCGGGATCATTGGCATCCATACCCCAGGAGGGTGCTTCGCCCCAGGTGATGTAGCCCAGGTGGTCGGCCCAGTAGTGGAAGCGTTCCTCGAACACCTTCTGGTGCAGACGGGCGCCGTTGAAGCCGGCAGCCATAGACAACTCTATGTCGTGCTTCAGGGCCTGGTCGCTGGGTGCCGTCCAGATTCCGTCGGGGTAGAAGCCCTGGTCGAGCACCAGGCGCTGATAGAAGGGTTCGTTGTTCAGGTACGTCTTGTTGCCCTGGATGTGAATCTTGCGCATACCAACGTACGAAGCCACCTTGTCTGTGACGTTGCCCTGGGCATCCCGTACCTCATAGTCAAGGTCGTAGAGGAAGGGGTCGGAGGGGCTCCACAGGCGAGGCGACTTCACGGGCAGTACAATCACCTGTCCGTCCTGTGCACCTACGGTCTGGCGGGCCACCACCTTCTTACCGTCGCGCAGGGTTGCGGTCAGGGTGCCGCCCTGCGGAGCATAGAACTTAGGCTGGATGCAGACCTCCTTGCGGTCTATATCGGTTATGACCTGGGTGCGCTCCAGTGCGCCGCGGCTGACGGGCTCCATCCATACGGTCTGCCAGATGCCGGTGGTGCGGGTGTACATACACTCGAACTGCGTATGGCGCATGTTCTGCTTTCCTGCCGGCTGCTTGGCCGTGCGCGTATCGCTGTAGGCATGAACCACCAGCGAGTGCTCCTTGCCGTCTGAGAGGAAACGGGTTACGTCGAAGGAGAAGGAGGTGCTGCCCCCGAAGTGGCGGCCCACCAGCTTTCCGTCAATATAGACCTCGGAGTTGTAATAGACGGCCCCGAAGTTCAGGCGCACATCCCTGCCCTGCCAGGCAGAGGGCATGCTGACGGGGCGCTGGTACCAGATATGATTGATGAAGTCGGTATAGCCCACTCCCGACAGCTTGCTCTCGGGGCAGAAGGGCACGGTAATGCGTCCGTCGAAGCCCTTGCTCTCATAGAAGCGGCGCTCGAGGCCCGAACCCACGAAGTCGAAGGTATAGGTCCACTGGCCGTTCAGGTTCACCCAGTCCTGGCGTTCGAACTGCGGACGGGGATATTCTGCCCGGGGCTGCTGAGCCGCCAGGGCAATTGCTGTCATCATGAAGCAGCAGAAGGAAAGTATTCTTTTCATTATATATAATTAAAATGTTTTCAGGGGAAAAAAGTATGCCCCCACCCTCTCGCTGAAAACGGGAAGGCAGGGGCACCGTTTCATTTTACTCCTCGGGCTCGGCACATCGCACGTTCTTCACCTCCCAGGTGGCGGCAACGGTCTCGGTGCTGATGTAGCAGAAGCCCACCACCACATTCGTCTGCCCGGCATAGGCCGAGAGGTCGAGCTTCATGGGGCTGTAGTCCCACGAACTGCCGTCGGGCCAGGTGCCCTGAAGCTGACTGGTCACCTCGGTCCAGGTGGCTGCAGAGCGCGAGCCGCGTCCCTGATAGTCGGTGCTGACGTACACCTTTAGGTAGTCGGTGACGGGCGTGCCGGCATACTTCTGCGCCTGCTCGAAGGTGAAGACGGGCTGCTTGGCCTTCTTCAGGTTCATCTGGGGGCTGATAGCCATAGCGTTGGTGGGGGTGGACTTGCCGCTGACGTAGGCACTGGCGCGCAGACCATAGATGGCATCGGCGCGGAAGACGTAGCTGAGGTCGCCTATGCCGCCTTCGTACTCTACGCTCCAGCCCAGCATGGCATAAACGTCGTCCATATTCGTGCTGGCCCATCCGAGCAACGTCTGGTTCAGGTAGTCGCCCTTGGCATTCCAGCCGTCTTCGTCGAGGGTGAAGGTTACGTCCTGCTCCTCAATCTCGGTGCTCATCACATTAACCGTGCCCTTCGTATAGAGCTCTATGCCCAGGTAGCCCTCCGTGCCCTTCTTGTCCAGGTAGGCACCGGCACTGGCATACTGCGTGCCGAAGAGGATGGTCTTCTCGCTGCCCGTATTCACAATATCCCAAGTGCCGTCGCCGTTCTTGGTGATATTCCAGTAGGGCCACTGGTCATCCTCCAGTTCGCCCAGGTCTTCCAGGTAGTTGAAGCTGTTGTAGGTGCCCTTCATGTATAGATACTGCCCGGCGGGGTTGCAGAGCAGCCAGCTGCTGCCGTCCTTCTCAATGCTATAGAGCCAGCCGTTTGAGTCATCGTCTATCTGGATGGCTTTTTCTGCCAGGCGGGTAATGGGCGTAGGCGTCTGGGTGCTGCCCGAGAGGTAGATGTAGCCATACGACTTGCCTTCTCCGCTGGTGGTCAGCACCTGTTCCATGCCCTGCGGCACGAGCAGGTACTTGCCGGCCGCAATCGTGCTGCCCGTATAGGGTACGTAGGCATCGCCGCTCACCGAGACGGGCACCTCCTGGTTGTAGTTTATCTTGATGGAGCTGCCGGCCGTCATGGCATAGTAGGCATTGCTGCCCAGCAGAGACGGTAGTATGGCCGGCAGGTATTCCTCGGGCGATATGTTGGCCGTGAAGGCACACTTCTCGGCCACCGAGAGCAGTTCGCGATAGACCGAGCTGTCGGGCGCTGCGGCCAGGGCCAGGGCCTGGTTGGCCTCGTTCTTGGCAAGGGTGGCATAATCAGAGGCGGCCAGCGTCAGCTCGTGGCTGTTCACCTGAGTGGGTTGGTAGAGCTCTTCGCGCGTACCGAAGTTGTGCTCGGTATAGTCCTCGCAGGCGGCGAGGGCCAGCAGGGCCAGCAGGCCTCCGCAAATCCCCTTCAGAGGGGAAGGTATATTGAATCTTTTCATCTTGTTTATAGTTGTCGGTTAGAAGTTAAGCTTCAGGCGTATGGTGTAGGTGCGGCCGAAGTTGTAGAATACGTAAACGTTGTCGGCCGTGGCTGCTGTGCTGCTCGTTGAGCTGTTGTATGCCTTGCCTATATACTGGTAGTCCAGCAGGTTGTGAACCGTGCCGGAGAGCACGGCCTTCACGTCCCGGCACACATTGAACTTATAGCTGGCGTGCAGGTCTATCTGGCTGGCGCTGGGAATCTTCCAGGGATCCTGGGGCGTGGTGGTGGTCCACTCGCCGGTGGAGTTGTTCTTCTTCACGGTGATGTTGCTGCCCGAGAGGCTGTAGTAGCTATAGTTGCGGCCGTAGTAAGTCCAGTCGCCGCCCACCTTTATGTCCTTTCCAATCTTGAAGTCGGCGCCCAGGCTGGCAGTGGTCTGCGCCGAGCCGCCCACACGGATGCCCTTCAGGTCCACGCGCCCCTGGGCATGATCCTGCGAGAAGGCCGTCACTCGGTTGCCGTCGGCATCCACGGCCTGTCCGTGCTCGTTATAAACGTATCCCTCGCCAATGCTGTTCCACTTCCAGTTGCCCAGCGAGAGCATGCCCTTGATGTCCACCCAGCGGGCGGGCATTATCTTGCCCTCCAGCTCAATGCCCATGTGGCGGGCATCCACGCCGCCCATGTTCATGTAGCCCGTCTCCTGGTTGCCCAGGGTCAGGTATTTGGTCATCGTCTTGTCCATCCAGTTGGTGTAGTATCCGTTCAGCTTCATCTGTGCCCAGCTGCATCGCCAGCCGTAGCCCAGTTCGAAGGAGAGGATCTTCTCGTTCTTGGCATCCTTGTTGATGACATTGCTGGTGGTGTTCTGCATGAAGGCTCCGTTGAACTTCGGCGCGCGGCTGATGTAGCCCAGGTTTACGAAGACGTTGTGATAATCGTTCAGGTTATAGTTGGCCCCGGCCTTTATGTTGCCGCCCCAGAAGTTCACGTTGCCGCTCTTCTCGTGAGCCTTGTCGTAGTAGAAGCGGTCGCGGCGCCAGTAGGTGGTGTTGTTCAGCGCGCCGCTGACGAAGCTGCTCAGGGGGCCCTTGTTGAACTCAGCCTGCGAGAAGACGCCCTCCTGCACGACGAAGCCGCTGAAGTCGCGATACACCTTGTCGCCCACGCCCAGCTTCTGGTAAATCCAGCTGGGGTTGGCCGCATTGGCATTGTTGTTCACGCTGACGCTGCTGCGGTCCTGGTCGTCCATGAAGTATCGTCCGCCGAAGAGGTCGGTAATCTCCGTGCTGTGGTCGCCCTTGTAATAGCGGAAGTCCAGGCCGCCGTAGAAGTCCACGTACTGGCCCAGCTTGTTGGTGTAGGTGGAGAGAAGGCCCGTCCAGAGGTGGTCGTTCACGCTCTTGCACATCGCCAGCAGGGAACCCTCGTCGCTTTCTGCATTGCGCTGGTACAGGGCATCGTAGTCGAAGAAGCCGTCGGCCGTGCGGAAGGTGCCCTTCACCAGTCCGTTGCTAACGCCGTAGAAGTCGGTGTACGTGCCGGCTCCGTGCCCCTCGGCCGTGCTGCCGTTGCCGCGCCCTATGCTCATGTACAGGGCGGTGGAGAGGCTGCTGCGGTCGTTGATGGTCCAGTCGTGGTTGAGCGACAGCTGCGGCTTGTGGTACTTGTTGCGGGCATCGTTGTACTCCTGTCCGTGGCGGTAGCCGAAGGTGGGGTTGTAGCGGTAGTTCTTCACCCCGTACTCAGCCTCTACGCGCTGCCATTCGGCAATGGTCAGCGGTCCGTAGTTCGAGGAGCTGGTGCGCTGGCCGTGCTCCTGGATGGTGCCGAAGCCGGTGAAGCTCAGGGTGTGCGCCTCGTTGAAGCGCTTGGCAATGGAGCCGAACCAGGTGTAGCCCCTGTAGTCGGTGCCCAGCACGTAGCCGTCGCCCCAGTTGTGGCTGCCCAGCAGGGTCATGCCCCAGCCGCTCTTGCCCATCCCGGTCGATACGCTGAAGCTGATCTTGTTGGCCCCGTTGTTGCCCATCTGGTACGAGGCTGTTCCGCCTCGCTTCTGCTCCAGGGTCTTGGTTATGATGTTGATGGTGCCGCCCACGCTGGGAGCGCTCACCTTCGAGGCGCCCAGTCCGCGCTGCGTCTGCAGGCTGCGCGTCACATCGCCTATGCCGGCCCAGTTGCTCCAGTAGACGGTTCCGTTCTCCATGTCGTTCATGGGCACGCCGTTCACCATCACGGCTACGTTAGTATTGTCGAAGCCGCGCATGTAGATCTCCGAGTCGCCCCATCCGCCGCCTTGCTTGTTGGCGTGCACGCCGGGCGTGGTCTTCAGCACCTCGGGGAATTCCTGGCCGCCCATCTTCTCCTCAATCTCCTCGCCCGATATGGTGCTCAGGGCCACGGGCGTCTTGCGGTCCAGGCCCAGGGTCCCGGTTACGGTTACGCCCTCCAGGCTGATGTCGGCGGGCTCCAGCTGCAGGGTGCCCATGTCGCCGCTCTTGCCTATTACGAAGTCGGTGGTCTTGAATCCCATATACGAAACCGTCATCTGGCGGACCCGCCTGGGATTGCCGAGGGTAAACTCACCCTCCATGTTTGTTACTGCCGTGGCCTGCTGGCCCTGCAGCTTGACGTAGGCCCCCATCAGCGGTTCGCCGGATTCGGCATCCACCAGTCGGCCTTTCACGGTTGTCTGAGCCATTGCCATGGCGCCTATTGCCACAGCGCCCAGCAGCGTCAGTAAACGAGCTTTCATTTGCATGGTTTCTGTCTTTTTTTGTGTAATCTTAACTGTGTTTTTGAAATGTGCTGCAAAGTTACCTGTTTTTCGGCACAATCGCAAGAAAACGGCTCCGTTTTTTCATCTGTTCCTGCAGAATGTGCTCAGGGCACCCCTGCCATTTACGATTCGGCGATTTACAATTTACTATTTTGCTTCGCTAGTCAAAGTAATCGTAAAATAGCACCGATGGAATTTCCATTTTTGAGTAGACTTTTAAGCATAAGATGCATGGGGCGAAAAATAAAATATGGTACTTTTGCAGAGCACAAGCATCGCCCTACCCTCGTCTTTCCCTCAGCCGTTGTCCGATTGATGTCCGATTGTTGTCCGATTGTTGTCCGATTGTTGTCCGATTAAAGAACGAACAACAAACGGACATCAAACGCAATTCAAACGCACATATACAGGGACAAATACCTGGGTGAGCCGAAGGAATATAGAGGCTATGCGGACTGCTTCATCCAGTGGTTCTCGAACCGCACGTTCTCGTAGGCGGTCTGCAGGCTGTCGATCTGCCGCCTGAGTTCCCCGTTCTCGGCCCACAGCGCATCGCGTTCGCCCTGCAGGGCCGACATCTCCTCGTCGTGTCTGCGTTTGTTCGTCTGCAGCTCCATTTCCAGCCTCGCTATCTGTACGTCCCGGCGGCTCCGTTCGGCCGACAGGGCGTTAAAGTCCTCCAGTGATATTTCCATTTTCCAGTCTTTTATTAAAGTGAATACCGTTATCCTCTCCCCGCCGCGCCTGCTTTGCGTCCCCCGCCCTTCCTGTGCGGGCTCAGCGGCAAAAGTCTTTTTTCGTGGCGAAAATCGTCCTTGAATATTTCGGCTGCAAAAATACGAATAAGTGCGGGATAAGCAAAATAAATCGCCATTTTTTTTTCAGAACGCAATTCAGACAAAATATCGGAATGAATGTGGGGGAGTGGCTGATTATGCTTTATAATATAAAAAGTGGCTCAGACGACTCAAAAACATATAAAATAAGGCATATTGCCCTCAAAAACATCTGTACTTCAGAAAAAATAACAGTATATTTGCCCTCAGAACAAAAAAAATGCAGCATGACGGGAGCACTTTATAACGTCAAGAACGTAAGGAACGTCAAGAACGTCAAGAACGAACTAAAAACAAGATAAAAAATGGGAGTAAAGATTGGTTCTACGGCTGGCTATATGTATATGGATATGTGGGTGCTGGCAAACATCATCCAATTAGGGACGTTCAGCTTCTGCCGACGGTTCCTCAACCAAAAGAATGACCCGTGTGGGAGGCTGTTCGACCAAATGACCCAAGCGGCTCGTTCCGGGCAGGCAAATATAGCCGAAGGCGTATCGCGCCACCAGACCTCGATAGAGACAGGGATGAAGCTGGTGGATGTGGCCCGCGCCAGCATCAACGAACTTAGCAACGATTTCTCGTTTATCCTCATGGCAAACAAGCAAGTGGCTTGGCGTAACAACGACCCCAACAGCATTGCCATAAGAGGGATGAAGCCCGATGCGCCAAACTATGGCGAAGACATCATGCACGACATGATGGAACACGTGCTCAGACAGAAAGAGCGGTTCAACCAATGGATAGAGAGCAACGACCTGACAACGGCAGCCAACTCCCTGATGATACTTTGCTCAAGAGTGAACAGCATGGCTACCAGCTACCTTGAGGGCAGGCTCGCCACATTCAAGCAGGCAGGAGGCTTCGCCGAGAACATGACGAAAGAACGCATTGAGACACAGCGCCAGCAGAGCATGGAAGAGGGGGCGCCAATGTGTCCAAAGTGCGGGGCACCCATGGTAAAACGCTATGCCAAGCGCGGGAGCAACCAAGGCAAGGCATTTTGGAGCTGCAGCAAACACATGGAGACGGGATGCAATGGCAGCAGAAGCATAAAGGATCAGTAAGGAACATTAAGAACGTTAGGAACGTTAAGAACGTCAAGAACGCCAAGAACGTCAAGAACGTTAGGAACGCCAAGAACGTCAAGAACGAAAAGAGCGTCAGATAATGCCAGCCATCCGTTTTTCCCCCGTAAACATCTCAAATCTGCCCCGGAACGGCAAAAAAAATGCCCCCGAAGCGATAAAACGAGCCGAAATGCCGAATCTCGCAATCTTTCGATATTGGCGCCTTTTGAGCCCGAAAATCGCAAAAATCTGCTGCCGAAGGCCCACTTGCGGCGAATTACTCCCCTGCTAAAGCCGTGGTGGCGGAGTGTGCAATTGTAATGTATTATATTGATACTAAGCCGGTTATGCAGCAATGGCAAGCGTTTACCCACCTTTGCATTTTGCATTTTGCATTTTGCAAAACGCCGGCTTCCCGTTTCCCCCTAATATAATAACAAAGTTCATAACTATGGTTAGTATATATTTATTATATATTAGCGCAACCCCCTGAAATGCAAAATGCAAAATGCAAAATGCAAAACCTTGAATGCTTTTTAGAAATTACGCGACGTAAAGTGACGTAAAGTTACTTATCGCGACTTATCGTTACTTATCGTTACTTATCGTTACTTATCGCGACGTAAAGTGACGTAAAGTTACTTATCACCGATTAGCGCCAGAAAACTGCCGTATCTTTGCATCGCAAACGGGCGGAAAACGCAAAACCCGGGTATAAATTGTGCAAGACCCGCCCGTTGCAAAACCAAGACCCGTAAACCAAGACCCGAGCACGGAAACGGTCGGCTCCCAGGGGGAGCTTAACAGCGTGCCAAGAGAACATGATAAAGGTAACAGCAAGGCAGCAGAAGCTGCAGTTTGAGAAGAACGGCACGGCCGAGTTCCGCTATGTGCTGCACGCCGACACGTACAGCAAGCTGAAGGAGAGCAAGGTTATCCAGGAGGCCAGCACGCGCAGCGGCATTGCCAAGGGCGCGCTGAAGGGCGCATGGGACGCCATCGGCGAGGTGCTGAAGGCGTGGGTGACCGAGGGCCACTCCGTAACCATCCCCGGGCTGGGCACCATGCGCTTCAGCCTCTCCGGCAAGAGCGTAGTCGACGTGAACGATGTGGCCGCCGAGCTCATCACCGGCCGCAAGGTGGTGTTCACCCCCGCCAGCGACATCAAGGAGGTGCTCAAGAGCACCAACGTATCCATCACCTGCATCGACAAGGACGGCAATGTGGTGAAGCGTGTGCAGGACGATGCCTCCAACGAGACCGTTGAGGACGGCGACAACACGCAGACAGGCGGCTCCACTACCGGCGGCGACAACGGCAGCGGCGACAACGGCGACGGCGGCGACGGCGGCGACGGAATGGAGTAAGAAGACCCCCCTCTGCCCTTCGGGCCTTGCCCAACCTCCCTGCGGTCGCCAATCGCTCCGTTTCTATCGGGCGATTGCCCCCTCTATGGGGAGAGGCCTGCGGGCTGAGGGGAGCCTGAACTCGCAAATAGGACTCGCCTGCGCCTGGACTATAACCTATAAACGATCGCTCGACATCCCGAAGGGTGGCGCTTGCTACCGCGCTCGGCTCTGCCGCTTGCTACCGAAGGGACGCAAGAAGGGACGCAAGTAATCGGACGGCCTTTGGCCTACGCTTGGCTAGTCCAAGAACCTATCGCTCGGCTCTGCCGCTTGCCACCAGGCACATTCGTATTGATTCGTTGCATCTTCAGATGCATTCGTGCCTAAAAAAAATGATTCGTGTATATTCGTGTTGATTCGTGTTCGAAAAATAACTATAACCTATAACCGCTATGACTAAGGAAACCTGGAAGTTCATACTGCAGCTCCTCATCAGCATCCTGACAGCCATCATGACCACACTGGGAGTTACAAGCTGTATGGGAGCCATCCACATCTGACGACCCGTTCCCTCAATACACCTGCAAGGAACCCCTGCCAAAATGGCAGGGTTTTTGCATTTTGCATTTTGCATTTTGCATTTTGCATTTTGACTTCGTCGAAAACCGACGCGACTCGGCCATCCTCAAGCAAGCTCGGGACGGCTCTCGCTGCTCCGGTTTTTGCATTTGCGTGTTTTGAACTTTGAACCGATCGCCCGGCACCGCCCCGGGGATTGGCGTTAAGGTTGCAAAATTGCATTCTTGATTAAATTTAGTGGCTGTTTTCTTGAGCATTCTGCAAAAAAGATGTAACTTTGGGGCTCGGAATGGTGCAAAAACGGCCCTTCGGGGGCAACGGATGCGCCAACCGTACCCCCGCCCGCAGTACACCGGGCGGTCTGCGCTGCGGCGCAGGCTTTTCGCGCAAACCAAAACTAAACATAAAGATAATGGCAACAGACAAAGGAAACAAGGGCTACCTCATATCGATTGTGATGGTGGCCGTACTGGGCGGACTGCTCTTCGGCTATGACACCGCCGTAATCTCGGGAGCCGAGAAGGGGCTTCAGGCTTTCTTCATGGGTGCGGAGGACTTCGCCTACACCGATGCCCTGCACGGCTTTACGTCGGCCTCGGCCCTGATAGGCTGTATCATAGGCTCGGCCCTGAGCGGACTGCTGGCCTCGCGGCTGGGGCGCAAGCGCTCGCTCATTGTGGCGGGCCTGCTGTTCTTCATCTCGGCCCTGGGCTCCATGGAGCCCGAGTTCCTGTTCTTCGAGCACGGCAAGCCCTGCTTCCAGCTGCTCGTGGCATTCAACATCTACCGTATAATAGGCGGCGTGGGCGTGGGCCTGGCCTCGGCCATCTGCCCCATGTACATCGGCGAGGTGGCACCCTCCGAGGTGCGCGGCATGCTCGTCTCGTGGAACCAGTTTGCCATCATCTTCGGCCAGCTGGTGGTATACTTCGTGAACTTCCTCATCCTGGGCGAGCACACGAACCCCGTCATCGAGCAGATAGGGCAGGGCGTGAATGCCGTAAGCCCGAGCAGCGACCCCTGGACGATTGCCACGGGTTGGCGCTATATGTTCGGCTCGGAGGCCGTGCCGGCAGGGCTGTTTGCCATACTCATCTGCTTCGTGCCCGAAACGCCGCGCTACCTGGTTATGGCAGGGCAGGACGGCAGGGCCCTGGACATCCTGGCGAAGATAAACGGACGGGAGCGCGCCGCCCACATCCTGGGCGAGATAAAGGAGACCATCACCGTGCGCACGGAGCGCCTGTTCACCTACGGCTGGATGTGCATATTCATAGGCATCATGCTCAGCGTGTTCCAGCAGATAGTGGGCATCAATGCCGTGCTGTACTACGCACCCCGCATCTTCGGCGACATGGGCATGACGAACCCCATGGTGAACACCGTGGTGATGGGTGTGGTGAACATCCTGTTCACCCTGGTGGCCGTATTCACCGTGGAGAAGCTGGGGCGCAAGCCGCTGCTCATCACGGGCAGCCTGGGCATGGGCCTGGGCGCCTTCGGCGTGGCCCTGACCTTCGGACACGCTGGCATGGAGCTCATTACGATGCTCTCCATCATGGTGTACTCGGCCTCGTTCATGTTCTCGTGGGGCCCCATCTGCTGGGTGCTCATAGCCGAGATATTCCCCAATACCATCCGCGGCGCCGCCGTGGCCATAGCCGTGGCCTTCCAGTGGATATTCAACTTCATCGTGAGCTCCACCTTCGTGCCGATGTTCAACATGCACCTGAGCGAGGGCGACGACTTCG
>CAMJQA010000065.1 GCA_946407895.1 uncultured Prevotellaceae bacterium | reverse complement strand
TCGCCCGCCATTTCAACCTCCCCATCCGTCAGGTAGTCTCCCTCGAGAAGGACGTCACCAGCGACCCCGCCACTTGGACCGAGAGCCTCGACGCCAAGACCGGCTACTCCGTGGGCAGCGACTTCGCCACCGGCATGAAGGTGAAGGATGCCATGGCTGCAGTGATCGACAAAATCGAGGAGATGGGCATCGGCCACCGCACCGTCAACTTCCGCCTGCGCGATGCCATCTTCAGCCGCCAGCGCTACTGGGGCGAGCCCTTCCCCGTATATTACAAGCACGGCATACCGCAGATGGTGCCCGAAGAGTGCCTGCCCATAGAGCTGCCTCACGTAGAGAGCTTCCTGCCCACCGAGACGGGCGAGCCGCCACTGGGCAATGCCCAGGTATGGGCCTGGGACGAGGCCAACCGGCGGATTGTAGATAAGGACCTCATCGACGACGAGACCATATTCCCCCTGGAGCTCTACACCATGCCCGGTTTTGCCGGCAGCAGCGCCTACTACCTGCGCTATATGGACCCCCACAATGACGAGGCCCTGGTGAGCCGCGAAGCCGATGAGTACTGGCAGAGCGTGGACCTGTACGTAGGCGGCTCGGAGCATGCTACGGGCCACCTCATCTACAGCCGCTTCTGGAACAAGTTCCTCTTCGACCTGGGCGTGAGCTGCAAGGAAGAGCCCTTCCAGAAGCTGGTGAACCAGGGCATGATACAGGGCCGCTCGAACTTCGTGTATCGCATCAAGGACACCAACACCTTCGTCTCCCTGGGCCTGAAAGACCAGTACGACACCACGCCCATCCATGTGGATGTGAACATCGTGCGGGGCGACGTGCTCGACGTGGAAGCCTTCAAGGCATGGCGCCCCGAGTACGCCACGGCCGAGTTCATCCTGGAGGACGGCAAGTATGTATGCGGATGGGCCATCGAGAAGATGTCGAAGAGCATGTTCAACGTAGTGAACCCCGATATGATCGTAGAGCGCTACGGCGCCGACACGCTGCGCCTCTACGAGATGTTCCTGGGACCCGTAGAGCAGTCGAAGCCCTGGGACACCAACGGCATAGACGGTTGCCACCGCTTCCTGAAGAAGTTCTGGCAGCTGTTCTGGGACAAGGACGGCAATCTGCAGGTAACAGACTGCGAGCCTACTGCCGACAACCTGAAGACCCTCCACAAGCTCATCAAGAAGGTGACCTCCGACATCGAGACCTTCAGCTACAATACCAGCATCAGCGCCTTTATGGTTGCCACCACCGAGCTGACGCAGCAACAGTGCCGCAGCCGGCAGGTGATGGACCAGATGGTGACCCTGATAGCCCCCTTCGCGCCGCACATCGCCGAGGAGCTGTGGCAGGCCCTGGGACATGCGACCAGCGTTTGCGATGCACCCTGGCCCACTCATGACGAGAAGTACCTGGTGGAGAGCACCGTACGCCTGGGCGTGCAGTTCAACGGCAAGGTGAAGTTCTCGATGGAGTTCCCCGCCGATGCCACCCAGCAGCAGATGATAGAGCAGGTGATGCAGGCTCCCGAGTCGCAGCGATATCTGCAGGGCGTACAGGTGGTGAAGACCATAGCCGTGCCCGGCCGCATCGTGAACATTGTGGTGAAGTAACTGCTCCGAAGGGAGTGCTTATCATTGCATGAGAAAAGAATGAAACAACGATATGCCCGATACTGGGAGTTCCTGAAGGACTTCCTGGCCATCAATCTGGGACTGGCCATCTACGCCCTGGGGTGGGCCGCATTCCTGCTTCCCTATCATATCACAACGGGAGGCCTGACGGGTATGTTTGCCATCCTCTACTACCTGACGGGCTTCCCCATCAGCGGGGCCATCATGATAGCCAATGCCATACTGCTGCTCATCGCCTTCAAGCCCTTGGGCTGGCGCTTCGTGGTGAAGTCGGCATACGCCGTAGTGGCGCTGAGTACCTTCCTGAGCGTAGGACAGCAGATGATGACCAACGAAGACGGCAGCCTGACCCAGCTGCTGGGTCCCGGCCAGGACTCCATGGCCTGCGTGATAGGGGCCATCATGAACGGCGTAGGCATCGGTACGGTCTTCCTGCAGGGGGGCAGCACGGGTGGATGGGACATCATAGCCGCACTGGTGAACAAGTACCGCAATATCCCGTTCGGAAGGATGCTCCTCTACCTGGACTTCCTGGTTATAGGCTCCTGCTGGCCCATCTTCCACGACTGGCGGATGGTGGTGTTCGGGTATGTTACGCTGGCCGTCTATACCTATGTGCTGGACATGCTGGTGAACAGCACGCGCCAGGATACGCAGTTCATCATCTTCACCCAGAAGGGCGAGGAGATATGCTGGCGCATCGTGCACGAGACATCCCATTCGGTGACGCGCCTGAACGGCGAGGGCTTCTACAGCCACCAGGCTATGGAGGTGCTCATCACCATCGTGCACAAGCGCGAACAGGTGCAGATACTCAGGCTCATCCACGAGGTGGACCCGGCTGCATTCGTCTCGCAGAGCCGGGCTGAGGGCGTTTATGGCAACGGGTTTAACATGATACGGGCTTGAAAAACAGATGACGATAGCGTAAAGAAATGATTGATAAACTGAAAAATATATTGCTGGACAGCATAAATCCCTGGAACATGGCCAAGGACTATGCTCAGATGACGGTGGGCCTGCTCATCTACTCGCTGGGCTATGTCCTCTTCCTGCTCCCCTACAAGATTATCAGCGGCGGCGTAAGCGGTGTGGCCACACTGGTCTTCTACAGCACAGGCCTGCATCCCAACCTCACTTATCTTGGCATCAACATATTCCTGCTGGTGCTGGCAATGAGAATCATGGGGTGGCGCTACTTCTTCCGCACCATCTACGGCACGCTCATAGCCACAGCCCTGATTGGGCTCTTCCAGAACTTGATTACAGACATAGGCCCCGACGGGCAGGAACACCTGCGCCACATCATCGGCGACCAGCTCTTCATGGCCAGCGTCATCGGTGGCCTGATGGAGGGCCTGGGGCTGGCCATCGTCTTCATGGGCGGGGGCAGCACGGGCGGCACGGATATCATTGCCTCGTGCGTGAACAAATACTGGGACATCTCGCTGGGCCGCATGATGCTATTCATCGATATCGTCATCGTGGGCAGCAGCTACCTGATATCGCACGAGATACAGGTTGTTGTTATCGGTTACGTAACGATGATTATCAGCATGAACTTCCTGGACTACGTCATCAACGGCGTGCGCCAGAGCGTGCAGTTCATCATCATCAGCAATCGGCACGAGGAGATAGCCCTGGCCATCAGCGAACGCATACACCGCGGCGTGACGATACTCTACGGCGAGGGATGGTATAGCAAGGAGGAGCGCCGCGTGCTGCTCATCATGGCCCGCAAGTACGAGAGCCGCCATATCTTCCAGTTCATACGCGAGATGGATCCGGCAGCCTTCGTATCGATGAGTAACGTAGAGGGCGTCTTCGGCGAGGGCTTCGACAAGATAAAGACCCCCTCGCCCACTCTGCCTATCGGGCGGGGAGAATGATGAACCCTTGAACGTCTGGAGCAGCGAGAGCCATTGAAAGTTTACTTTCATTTGGCCGAGTCGCGACAGACGAAGACCGTAGGTCAACATTGAACATTGAACTTTGCGCTCGGCGAGCAAAGCGAGACGCTTGCTACCGCGCTCGGCTCTGCCGCTTGCCGCTCGACATCCCGAAGGGTGGCGCTTGCTACTGTAAGGACGCAAGAACCGAAGGGACGCAAGAACCTTTTAAACTTTGAACTTTAAACTTTGAACTTTAAACTTTGAACATTAAACTTTGAACTTTAAACTTTGAACTTTGAACTTTGAACCTTTTGAACCTCTATGGAACAACCGACGCTTATAATGGCAACGAACAACAGCTTCAAGCTGAGCGAAGTACGACAGATGGTGGGCGACCGCTATCAGATCATGGGCCTGGCAGACATAGGCTGCCACGAAGACATACCCGAGACGGCCGATTCCCTGGCAGGCAATGCCCTGCAGAAGGCACGCTATGTGCATGAACATTACGGTGTGGACTGCTTTGCCGACGATACGGGGCTGGAGATAGAAGTCCTGGGTGGCGAGCCCGGCGTGTTCACCGCCCGCTACGGGGCAATGCACGGCTATGGCGAGAGCCATGATACCGATGCCAATATCCGCTGCCTGATGGACAAGCTGCGCAATGCCCCCAACCGCAGGGCCTGCTTCCGCACGGTAATAGCCCTCATCATGGGCGGCCGGGAACACCTCTTCGAAGGCGTTGTGCACGGCGAGATCCTGCGCGAGCGGTGCGGTGCAGAAGGCTTTGGCTACGATCCCGTCTTCGCTCCCGAGGGTCGCGGCCTGGCCTTTGCCCAGATGCCCCTGGCCGAGAAGAACCGCATCAGTCACCGGGGCAGGGCCGTACGCCTGCTGACCGAGTATCTAAGAGACATTTCGGCCAAGTGACCCCCTTCTCCCTAGAAAATCTATTTAATCTAGTCTATCTAGTAAATCTAGTCATTCTATCCATTCTAATATTCACCTCTTAAACCCCTACAATATGAAGCAGAGATTTTTTATAATAGTTGCCCTGTTCCTGACATGGGCTGCCTGTGTTCAGGCGCAGCCCATCGGAGAATGGAGGGTCTATCTCTCTTACTGGCAATCTACCCGCAATGAAGCGGTAGATGGTATGGTCTATGGCCTTTGCGAAGGCAACCTGCTCTCATACAGCACAGAGGATTTAGAGGTAAGGACCTATGACCAGCTCGCGGGCCTTAACGGCGTGCATGTCAGCCAGATAGGTCATAGCTCAGAGGCAGGCCGTCTGCTTCTGGTCTATGACGACAGCAACATCGACCTGATGGATGCCGAGGGCGAGGTGGCGAATATGTCTGCCCTGCGCGACAAGAACCTTTCGGGCCGCAACGTGAACGGCGTTTTCATCGAGGGCGCTACGGCATGGCTGGCTACGGGCTTCGGCTTTGTGGAGGTGGATATGAAGGAGGCCGTCTTCCGCAACACCTACCAGATGGGGTTCAGCGTGAACGGCGTGGCACTTACCGACAAGTATGTCTTCCTGGCCACAGATGCCGGAGTATATGCCTGCCTGCGGAGCGAGAATATGCACGATACGAGCCGGTGGACACTCATCGACGACCAGCCCTCGCTGGACATCATACCTTTTGACGGACACCTGCTGGTAAGGCGCCCCTGGTGCATCTACAGCATGGATGAAAGCGGGCGGGGCAGTACTTTGTCTTCTGCCTATTTCACCTGGATGCATGCTTCCGGCGGAGCCGTCATCTGGGGAAACAGCACAAAGGTGGAGATGGTCACCTCGCTGAGTCATATCCAGACGCTCGAGACGCCTCGCCAGTGGGAGGATGCCTCCTACCACAACGGCCTGATATGGGCCAGCGAGGGGGAGCATGGCCTCTGCGCCTATAAACTGGACGGCAACGAACTGACCCAGACGGCCGGTCCCATCCAGCCGCAGAGCCCCAAGCACGACCTTGCCTATCGCATCCAGTGGGTGGGCGACCGCCTGCTGGTGGCCGGTGGCATCAACACCGTGGCCGCCACATACAACCCGCTGACGGCCATGTACTACGAGAACGGCGAGTGGACCAATTTCCAGGAGATGGAGGAATGGCCCCAGGCCTATACACGCTTCAATCCGGCCAATACAACGCACCTGGTGCAGGACCCCAGCGACCCCGCTCACCACTTTGCCAGCCTGCATCGCAACGGACTTTGCGAATACCGCGACGGCAAGTTCGTACGCCTCCTGAACTGCGACAACAGCCCCCTGCGCTCCATCCTGCCCGATAATGAACGATACTATAACTACGTCTCATGCGCCGGCCTGCAGTATGACGCCGACGGCAACCTGTGGATGCTGAACAGCGAGACGGATACCATCGTGCGCGTCATGAGGGCCGACGGTCGCTGGGCTGCCCTCTACTACCCCGAGATAGCCGGCGTATCCATGTGCGACGACTACCTGATGCACAGCAGCGGACTTATGTTCCTCAACAGCCGCCGTACCGACAACCACGGCTTCTTCTGCTTCGATACTAACGGCACGCTCACCTCCGTGCGCGACGACCGTCACCGCCTGCGCCAGAACATCACCAACCAGGATGGCACCGTCTATCTGCCCGACGAGTTCTACTGCATGACCGAGGACCTGGACGGCCGCATCTGGTGCGGTACGGACCGCGGCCTATTCGTCATAAACGATGCGGAAGCCTTCCTGACCGACGAGGAGTTCCAGTACGAACAGGTGAAGATACCTCGCAACGACGGTAGCGGACTGGCCGACTACCTGCTCAACGGTGTGGCCGTCAGCTGCATAGCCATCGACGGGGCAAACCGCAAGTGGATAGGTACCATCGGCAACGGCATCTACCTGGTCAGTGCCGACGGCACGGAGATGATTCATCATTTCATGGCTTCCGAGACGCCGCTACTGAACAACAACATACAGAGCATTGCCGTGCATCCCGCTTCCGGACTCGTTATGATAGCCACCGAGGGCGGCCTGTGCAGCTATGTCAGCGATGCAACCGAAGCAGCCGGCGAACTGGTGGCCGACGAAGTGCTGGCTTACCCCAATCCCGTGCGGCCCGACTACCGCGGGCCTATCGCAGTGAAGGGTCTCACAATGAATGCCGAGGTGAAGATACTCAGCAGCAGCGGCCAGCTCGTATGGAGCGGCACATCGGCTGGCGGCACGTTCACCTGGAACGGCTGCGACCAGCGAGGACGCCGCGTTGCCTCGGGCGTCTATCATGTTGTGACCAGCAATGCCCAGGGCAAGAAAGCCATCGTTACGCGTATCATCATCATTCGCTGAAAACCCAAACCTTTGTACCCATGAAACGAAGTTTTCGCCTGATATTCGCCCTTTGGGGGCTGCTTTTCCTCACCGTTTCGTGCGGAGGCAATCCCTCTGCTGACGGGGAGGCCGGGAGGGGTCTCACCCGCCTGGACTCCCTTGTGGAGGCTGATGCCGACAGCGCGCTGCGGCTCATGGGCCGGATGCAGAGCCAGGGATGGCCGCACCGCGATGCCATGCGGCTGGAGCTGTTGCGGGCCAAGGCCATGAACCGGGCAGACAGCCTCTTCACCACCGACTCCCTGATGCTCCGTGTGGCGGAGTATTACCGCAGTCACGGCTCGCAGAACGACCGCATGCTCTCCCTCTACCTGCTTGGCTGCACCTACCGCGACATGGGCGCAGCACCCCGCGCCATAGAGACTTGGCAGCAGGCCGTGGCAGAGGCTGACACCAACGCCAGCGACTGCGACCTCTCCACGCTTATGAGAATTCACTCGCAGATGAACGAGCTTTATACCCGTCAGCGCCTGTCCGAATATGCTAAGAACGAGATAGAAGAAACGGAAAGTCTCTGTTGGCGGATGAAGGATACTCTCAATGCCCTTATCATGGAGGAGAAGAAATGCGGCCTGCTCTTCGAAGAAGGGAATTATGAGGAATGTATTAAAGCGACGGAACAGGTTTACAAACAATATCTTCAATCCAGCTTTAAGGATGAGGCAGCCCTGGCTTTAGCTTTTGCAATAAAATCATCTCTTGCATTGGAAAACTATGATAAAACAAAGCATTACCTGGATATCTATGAGGCCTATTGCCTTTCAGAGAAAGACTATCGGAAAATTGACGGCGGACTTGCACCTTTATATATATATAAGAGCAACTACTATTTGGGTACCGGGAACATCGATTCTGCTGAATATTGTTTCCGAAAAGCAATGCCTGAGGTAAGAAATACAGATAATGCTCTTCAGGTATATAAAGGTTTATATAAACTGTATGGTCTTCGTGGCGAGATGGATTCTGTGATGAAATACATTTCGCTCTATTCTGAAATCAAGGAAAAGGTCTATTATTCTTCTGCCGTTCAAGCAACCATTGATGCCAAGAATCTCTATGATTACAGCGTGGAGCAGCGGATTGCAAAGGAGGAGAATGCAGCTAAGGCGATATTTCGTCTATATCTTATTATTGCAGGAGTTGTCATATTATTGCTGTGTCTTATTCTTTATGGGGCCCAATATCGTTGGAATATACAAAAGAAACAAAAAGAAGAGGTAATTAAAAAGACGAGAGAGAGTTATATAAAGATAGACAAAGAGCTGACAACAGCACGATTAGATAACGTAACACTGAAGGCTGCATCTCAAGAAGTATCAAACAAATTGCAATCTGCTAATGAAGACGTGAAAGTTCTCAAAGAAGAAAATGTTCAATTACATTCAATTCTTGCCCAAGATGGAGAAAAAAACAGGAAATCACTCCATAAAATTGCAGATTCTATAAAAGAAGGCATAAAAAACAAAAAAAAGGATATTCTACCGTTACACAAGGCCATTCAGATTAGAACCCTTACAGGAAAAATCTACCCAGAATTCCAGCGTGTCATTATTGACAATCCTGTTTTGTCAGATGATGAAAAGAGAGTCTGCACGCTCATAAAAAACGAGTTTAAACCATTTGAAATAGAGACGGTTATGAATATGAAACAATCATATTCGTCACAAATAAGGAAGCGGCTACTTTTGAAACTCTGTGGTAAGAACGGGTCACCGTCCGACTTTGACAAGTTCATCCTGGAGCTAAAGTAGGTGTCTTCTGGATTCTGTCATTTCCTGTCATAATTGTTAAAAAGAGTAAAACTTACTCTTCTTCTTTATTTTCAGGGCTTTACGGTTGCGAAGTCTTTAACTCTTGTCATTGTTTGTCATACCTCAAATTATGGCAGATTGAAATAATCTTATTATCTTTGCCCCCGATTTTCAAACTTTAAACATAAAACAAGTATGAACAAGAAACTAGCAATTTTGATGCTGTCGTTGGTGATGTCAGCATCTGGTGTGACTACCGTTTGGGCCGATGGTGACGACCCAGTGCCATTCATTATTCTACCACCGGGCGATGACGGAGGTGTCGGATCAGGTGGACATACTGGCCCCAAATCCCCGGTTCAGATGCCCACCATCGTGCAGGATGGGTACACCTTATATATAATAAGCGGGTGTGCGGGTGCAACATTAATCCTGCGTGACGAGTACGAGACAGAGGTGTATTCAACCCTGATCACCGATGAAACCGACGAAATCACGTTGCCCTCCACCCTCAGCGGCACGTATGAGATACGCCTCGTCCGGGGCAGCATCACTTTCGTGGGGGAGATTGAGCTATGATGATTCTACTTCGGACGTAAATTAAAGAACACGAACTGATGGAGCAGCGAGAGGAGAGTTAAGCTAGCTTCGAGTTTCCAGGGACGTGACAGAAGAAGACAATAGTCAACTATCGAATAGAACGAATCAGGTTTGTTAAGTGCTTGCAATACGAATGCATCTGGAGATGTGACTAATATCTCTCTAATATGTCATACATCCCGACATTCGTGCAATTAGTCAGTCGCTTGCGACTATTCGAATAAGTCATGCCACAAAGAGGTTTTTCGTAATGATTCGTGTTATTCGTGTTCGAAAAGATGCTTTAGAAACTTCAGTTATAATGAGGAACAGAATATCATATCTGCTGATTGTCCTCTTGGGCATGGTGTTCATCTTCTCCAGCGTGACCAAGCTGGTGGGGATACGTTCATTTGGCCAGACGGTGGAGGCGTTCTGTAATTTCCTGGGCTTAGAGAGCCTGGCTGGTTATGGTTTGCCGTTGGCTGTGCTCATCTGCGCTGGCGAGCTATGCCTGGGCCTGCTGTCTCTATGGCCTCGCACGCGCCGGATGGCGGTATGGTTGTTCCCTCTGGTGATGGTTTTCTTCACCTGGATAACATGGCAGAACATGACCAGCCTCTACGCTCAGGTCCAGTCCTGCGGCTGCTTCGGCGAGGTCATCCACCTCACGCCGGCCCAGACCTTCTGGAAGAACGCCGTGCTGCTCATGCTCAGTATTGGGCTGCTGGCAAGTACTATTTATGGTAGAAAAAGAACAAATGGGCATAGTGCCCGAATTTAATAATAATATGAGAACAAAAAACATTTTGCGAGCCACTTTGTTGGCAGCGACCCTCGTCGTAGCAGGCTACGGCGGGATGAAGGCGTACGATTATTCGTATGCAAGGAGAGTGAACAGAATGAGCCGTCTGATGATGGAGAATGTGGAAGCGCTGACCACTGACGGCGAGGATGTTCCTCAATTACCCTGTGATCCCGAGACGGGAAAAAAATGTGAGTTCAACGCGACTTCTGCAAATGGGCAACCACTTATAATCAAACTTGATGATATGGTAAAAAAAGAAAGCAACGAAGAACCATAATTTTGTTTTAGGAAACATAGGTATGAAGCATTAAACGCCTGAGAATGGAGGATGTTCCTGACTTTTTGCATCTCAAATTGTGTAAAACTTATACTACATTTCATTCGGTCTTTTCTCACTGTGGCAGAGCAAACAAACTTTCCCTGCTCATATGGCTTAACGAAAGCGTTGGATTTCATCCCACCTTTTCTCGCCATGCCAAAGCTCATGCAAGCATGGCTCTGGTCTGTTGGCTTAACGAAAACGTTGGATTATGAATAGTCAATCATATATGTTGAATAAATTATACCCCCTGCTGTTATTAAGTACAATGTTTTGTTCATGCACAGGCAATAAAGGACAGTCCGTGCCTGAAACAAATCTGAAGGGTAAACCTGTAGTTGTTGATTCTGCCTACTATGGTTCGAAAGCACTGTTACTATGTGGCAACTTGCTGTTTACATTGTCCCAAACACAAACTGAGACATGCTGTATCGGCATGCTGTCCAAAGACAGCCTAGCATATTATCAGGGAGGTTTTCTTAGAGGACACGGACACAACGAGTTTCAGGAAGTGGCACTGGCCAAGGGAATGGACTCTTGTGTCTATATTGCTGCCTTCCCGAGTACGAACAGCCAAATTTTATCTATTACAAAAACAGAAAAGGCGGAAAGTATCAACACGGTCAAAGATCCCGGAGCATGGACTAAGTATGACCTGGCGAGTCTGCCATTCTTCAGCTGCCGATTCGATGTCTTCAATATACTTTCAGATTCCACGATGCTGGTTTCAGGCGCGCCATACGAAGATATCGAGCATATCATGACCATCGTAAACTTCAGGAACCCAAAACTAACACCATTGGATTACTGGCCAGAAGACACCAGTCCATGCGAGGGACTTGCCAAGCACTCCGTCTATACGGATAATTGCAGGATTCTCAAGGGGGCAGATGACAGGTTCCTTTACGTATGCGGTGAAGGCAATTTCGCATTCATCTTCAGTATCGAGGGAACAACTGTCAAAGTGATTAAGGAGCTATATTCCCTGCGCCCTGAATATGATTACATGGGCGATGACAAGATAGGACGTATGAACTACACGATAAGAAACAGGCCTGCACGAGATTTCAGGGTAGATGCAAACGACACTCATATTTATGTATTTCTGAAAGAGAAAGACAAGGATGGTAATAGAGCTCAAAAACGCAGGACATCTGTCTGCGGAAACATTTTGGAGGTCTATGACTGGAACGGGAATTTAGAGAAGAAAATAGAAGTTGACCATTTGGGGCATGATATCAAAGTCACAGAGGATGACAGATTCCTGTACCTCTTCTCTGAAAACCCAGATACATTCAAACCAGAGATATGGGCGTATGACCTGAGGGACTGAAGACGCTGACAAGCGTCAGTTATGGTAGAAACAGAACAAAAGGGCGGTAGTGCCCGAATTTAACAATAATATGAGAAAAATGAGAAAGACAAGATTATCGCGTGCCACTTTGGTGGCAGCAACCCTCGTCGTAGCAGGCTACGGCGGGATGAAGGCGTACGATTATTCGTATGCAAGGAGAGTGAATAGTGACGATGCTATGCTGATAGCAAATGTGGAGGCACTGACAGAAATGGAATCTACGACCTATTTGAGTTGTGAACTAACCTCTCTTGATGAATGTGTCTATGACTGTGACAAATGCAACATCCATATAAAAGCCACTGGAGATTTAAAGGGTGAACACAAACACTCTTATAATTAGAGGTATGAATATTTTTATAGAGGGGAATAAAGCATCCCCTCTATAACTGAGTTTTAATTCAATAATCTATTAGTTTCATGAAGAAAGTCCTGTATCTGCTACTCCTGCCCGTCTTGATTTGTTCTTGTCAAAGGACGAGCGAGATTATATATGACGCCCGTGAACTCGAAAAGATGCCCACTGTGAAAGCTTCTCTTGAGTTAATTCCTCTGCAAAGACAGTTCGCATATCCTGAAACGATTATCCCTATAATGGATAGTCTACTACTCGTCTTTGATTGTAATTGTGGAGATAATATCTGCCATATCATAACTAAAGACGGTAGGCCAAAGGCAAGTTTCGGTATGAAAGGGAAAAGAAACATAGAATTGGTAAACCCTGCATATTTAACTGTCTCCAAATCTCATGAAATGGCCTATGTATATGACATCAATATGAAGAAACTGGTATGGTTCGATATGCAAAAACTCCTTGAAGGAGAAGAAAATGAAAAGAGGGCAGATAAAGCAGAGGAGCCATCTGAAGGTTTTATGGACTTGAGGTCTTTCAAAAACATCCAATCAGAAGAAGCCCTCAGCATTAAAGCGGTTGAGGCTTTGGATGAAGCGGATAGCTTTCTGGGGTTCGCTACAAACACGCAACGTTTTATTTATATGCATGATGGAAAAGTTGTCAGTACATACCAGGATTATCCGCCAATAGACCCAGACGAAGAGTGTATATGGACTCTATGGACTGGTGCCTATGCTGTTTCGCCAAATGGGAAAAACATTATTAGCACGACTCGCCTTGGAGCATTAGTAGAGATTATTGAGATTGACAATGGCGCATTCAGGCAAAAAGCTCTGAAAGCTTTCTATAAGCCGAAGTTTGATGTTATTAACGCAACTCCAAAATGGACAGCTCCCACAGAAGGCTCAATACGAGGGATAAATCAACTTTATGCTGGCGATAACTATTTCATCGGCTGCATGCCGGGTGAAGACAGAGAACTGGCAACGTGCTTGCTATATTTCGACTATAACGGGAACCTACTTAAAAAAGTCGATACAGGACATGATATAAATTGTTTCACCGTGGACGGTAATGGAGATGCCTTCGTCTTTGCCTATAACGAGAACGATATAAACCTTTATAAATTACAAATCGATGCGCCTCAAGAATAAGGTAGTCGGAAGCCTCATCTTTGTCCATGTGATTCTTTCGGGTTGCTTCTCTCCAAACAAAAGGATGTCGAAAGAAATAGAGGCAATGAGAAAAGAGATAATTACACTGCCTCTCACTTTGATGCAGAGATATGTTGGCCACAAACTTACAGTGCAGGATGGAGAAAACATGCCATACAAACTGGTCATCTATACAGACAGTGTCGAGTGTTCTTCATGCGCACTGAATAGTATGTACGAATGGACAGATATATTGGACTCTATGCAAAATCACTATCCATCTGCACAAGCAGTGTTTATCTTCTGCCCCCAAACCGACAAAAGGAAGCAGTTCAAAGTAAAGATGCTCCATAGAAACTTTATATACCCAATCTATTTAGATACATGCAACGCCTTTCTACGTGCCAATCCACATATCCCCTCCAATCCCCTTTTTCACTCCTTCCTTCTTGACGAGAACGACAGCGTCATCCTGGTAGGCAATCCCGTCAGGAACAAGAAGATAGAGGAACTGTTCTTCAAGATACTGGAGGAAAAGAAACAAAATGCAGAAAGCGATGCGAATTAGACTGACATATCTGCCGCTGTTCATTGCTGTGCTCCTCGCCTCCTGCCATCCGTTCTCCAGGGACAGGGAATTGGAGGAGGCGCTACTCCTTGCCGGGGAGAACCGCCCTGAGCTGGAGCGGGTGCTGGAGCATTATGAGGATGACAGCCTGAAACTGGAGGCGGCAAGGTTCCTCATCCGTAACATGCCGGGGCACTGTTCATACGCCGACACGGCCACCCTGCGCCGCTATGCCCTGGCTGCTGACTCCATCCTCACCGCTATGGAGGGACTGCCCGCGGATACTATTTGCCACGCCATCGACAGCATGGCCTCACGCTTAGGCATGGACAGGCTGACACTCATCCCCGACTGCCGCATCATCACCGCCGGCTTCCTCATCCGCAACATAGACCTGGCATTCGATGACTGGCAGCACCGGCCGTGGAACGCGGCCCTCTCCTTCCAGGACTTCTGCGAGACGCTGCTCCCATACAAGGTGGAGGACCTGCAGCCCATAGAGGACTGGCGCACGCAGCTGAGAGGCGTCTATGGAGAGAAAATAAGGAATCTGGAGTTCTGCGATGAGCTTCGCGACCTCAGCTACCTGGCTGCAAGTTATGTGGATAAAGCCATACATGACAGTAAAGAGTCCAGGCTAAGCATGAGTTTGAGGAACACGCATTTACCGCCCTCAGTACGTCTGCGCGTTCCCTTTGGCCTCTGCAGTGATTTTGCCATCAGCGCAGCCTCGGTGCTGCGCAGTGAAGGCATCCCCGTCTATGTGGAAAGCACTCCCCTGTGGGTAGGATATCATTTGGGACATACATGGAACCTGCTTCCTGGTGAAGACGGACGCTATTTCACTTTTGTGGGCGGATTGGGAGAGATTGAAAAGGTTCACATCCCTCAGGGCAGGATGGGCAAGATATACCGCTACACCTACGCCGCCGACCCCGCACTGAAGGCACTGAACCGCAGCGGGGAGTGGGTGCCGCCGCTGTTCAGGAACATATTCCAGAAGGATGTTACGGCCAGCACCCTCTCATGCGCCGACGTGACCCTGAGGGCAGAAGGGGAGAAGGACGGCCATGCCTACCTGGCGTTCTCCGACAACAGGGCGTGGGTGCCCATTGCCCTGGGAGAGGTAAGGAAAGGGAAGGCTGTCTTCCGCAGTCTCGGCCCCCATGCCCTCTACCTGCCCGTGCGCTATGGCAGGGACGGAGGGATGAGGCCTATCGGGGACCCTTTCATTCTGAGATACAACGGGCAGACGGAGAGCATCGTCCCGGACACGTCGCAGCACATCACGATGACGCTCAGGCGCAAGTATCCCGTAAAGGGCTATGTCTATGAGAAGCTGCACCGCCTGGAGGGCGGGGAGTTCCAGGCCTCGGACGACCCGCTGTTCCGGCGCCGCCACATCTTCCACCGCATCGCGGAGAACAGGGGATGGGGCTATGAGGTACGAGTGCCCGACTCGGTGCCCCCCTGCCGCTACTGGCGCTATATCTCCTACCGGCGGAAGAGCTACTGCAACATGGCGGAGATTATGTTCTATGCCGCGGGGGACTCGGTGCCCGTCAGAGGGAAGGTCATCGGTACGCCGGGCGCCCACGATGACCATCCCGACTATACGCGCGAGGCGGTCTTCGACGGCGACCTGCTCACCTGCAACGACCCAACGGAACCGGACAGCGCATGGGTGGGAATGGACATGGGACGGCCGGTGAAGATGGACCGCCTGTTCTACTACGGCCGCGGCGACGGCAATGCCGTGGAGGTGGGCGACGAGTATGAGCTGTTCTGGTGGAACCGCAACCGGTGGCAGAGCCTGGGACGGCAGCGGGCCGTCAGGCCAAGCCTGGAATACAGGGACGCCCCCGCCAGGGCCCTCTTCCTGCTGCGCGACCTGACGAAGGGCAGGGATGAGCGCATCTTCACCTACGAGGACGGCAGGCAGCAGTTCTGGTAGCCCGCCCCTCTGGAGTTGAAAGAATAAAGACTGATAAAGACTGATAAAGGCTGAAGGGGGATAAAACCCCGAAAGCATATTGTTTAATTAAATAAATAAGGTATGAACAAAAAAGCTATTAAGACCATTGCAATGGTGGTCTTCGCCACTCTGGCCGGATACGGCGGAGTGAAGGCCTACGACAATTCGTATGGCGGGAGTGAGACTAGTAAGGACAGGATGCTCATGCAGAACATCGAGGCGCTGAGTGACGGCGAGAATATTCCTCAACTCCCCTGTGATCCTCTGACCGGTAAAACTTGCAAATACACTGTAACTTATGCAAATGGTGATACGGCTTCGGCTATAACACCAAATGCCATAAAAGTTAAGTAAAATTGAAAAGTTTTATTATCAATGAGAAACATGAGGCACATAACCTCTGGTACAATTCTTCCATGCCATATCAGCACGAAGGTAAGAGGGACTGTGTGCCCCGTGTTTCTCTAAGCCTCATGAAAATGAAAATTAGATTCGTTAGTTATATCCTGCTCATCATATTATACGGGTCATGCACTGGCCGGAAGGAGCAGACCGTAACTGTGGAGAGTCTGGAGGGCTGTCCTGTCGCAGTGGACTCTTCTTACTATGGTTCAAAGGCCCTTTTGCTGTGCAATGGCTTGTTGTTCACATGGCCCGATTCCCCGTCTGAAACGTGCTGTATCGGCATGCTTGGCGGGGACTGCCTGACAAACTACCAGGCCGGTTTTCGCAGAGGGCACGGCAGTGATGAGTTTCAGGAAGTAGCACTGGCATACGGAAAGGACTCCTGCATCTACGTAGCAGGCTTTCCGAGTTCATACAACCGGCTTCTCTCCGTTACGAAAACAGGAAAGGCAGAAAGCATCAGTGCCGTCAGGAATCCCGCAGCATGGACCAGGTATGACCTGGCAGGCCTGCCGTCCTTCAACTGTACGTTTGATACCTTTGTCTCATTGTCTGACTCCACGATGCTGGTTCCCGGGGTACCATACGGCGACGTGGAACACCTCATGACCGTCATAGACTTCAGGAACCGGACGCTGAAACCACTCGATTACTGGCCCGAGGACGACAGCCCATGCGAGGGACTTCCCAAGCATTCCGTCTATACGGACAACTGCAATATCCTAAAGGGGGCGGACGACAGGTTCCTTTACGTATGCGGTGAGGGCAATTTCGCATTCATCTTCAGTATCGAGGGAACAACCGTTAAAGTGATTAAGGAACTCTATTCCCTGCGCCCTGAATATGATTACATGGGCGATGACAAGATAGGACGTATGAACTACTCCATAAAGAACCGACCTCCATTGCGATTCCAACCAGATACAGACGGCAGGCATATTTATCTCTTGATGGTGGAAAAGGACAAAGACGGGAACGTAGCGTCGAGCTGGAGGGATTCCGCCTGCGGAAATACCGTGGAAGTCTATGACTGGGATGGGAATCTGGAAAAGAAGATAGTCCTTGACCAGCTGGGATATAATATCAAAGTTACAGGGGATGACAAGCTGCTGTACCTCTTCTCGGAGGACTGGGAGACCGGCGATCCGCAGATATGGGCGTATGACCTGGGAAATTGAGCACAGGGAATAATATAAATAAGATAAGGACGGCAGCCGAATGGTCTGTGACCATCCTGTGTCTGGGCATCATCCTCGCCGCACTGGGCCTGGGGCTGAAGTACTTCGCCTGGATGATGCTGGCCGACCAGTTCATCATCCCCAGCGAGTCAATGCGCCCCACGCTGATCCCCGGCGACCGCGTGCTGGTGGACAAGACACTGATGGGGGCGCGCATCTACAAGACGTTCGACTTCGACCCCGGGGGCATTGAGCTGCAGAGCTGGCGCACCAGGGGAAGGCGGGGCGTCAGGCGGAACGACGTGGTTGTCTTCAACTACCCGGAGCACGGCGGGCGCATCTGCTTCGTCATCAACCACGTCTATTGCAAGCGCGTCATTGCCCTGCCGGGCGACAGCATCAGCATCGTGGAGGGACGGTTCCGCAACAGCAACCACACGGGGCCGCTGGGATGCCTGCCCGCACAGGAGCGCCTCTCCGCCACGCCCGACAGCCTGGTGCGCTGCTACCTGCCCGCCTACCCCCTGGACGAACACATCCCCTGGACCATACGCAACATGGGACCCCTCTACGTGCCGCGGCGCGGAGACCGCATCAGGGTGACGGCACGCAAGGGCACCCTCTACCGGCGCATCCTGGAGTGGGAGACGGGAGGGAAGATACACTGCGACTGGGAAAGGGACGAGGTATGGACGGGCGACAGCCTGCTCAGGAGCCATACCTTCCGCCACGACTACTACTTCATGTGCGGAGACAACCTGGGCAACTCAAACGACTCGCGCTACTGGGGACTCGTGCCCGAGGAGTACATCGTGGGCGTGGTCACGCGCATACACTATTCG
Organism: uncultured Prevotellaceae bacterium; assembly: GCA_946407895.1. Classification (GTDB taxonomy): domain Bacteria; phylum Bacteroidota; class Bacteroidia; order Bacteroidales; family Bacteroidaceae; genus Physcousia. Next base: position 4,823 of record CAMJQA010000065.1, on the reverse strand, counting down.
CGGGACCGGCAGACCGGGGAGGAGAGAAGGGAGAGACGATGGAAAAAGGTGCAGTATGATGATGGAAACGGCAATGGGGACGACGGACAATAGGCATCTTGCAGAGCACACGCTCCCCGCCCTCGCACTCCTGGGGCTGCTGGTGTGGACCGTACTGCAGCCGGTGGAGGCCGGCTGGAGCGGGGCGGATGCCCTGCTGGCAAGGGCTGTTCCCATAGTGGGAACGGCGGGGGCAGCCATAGCGCTGTGGCGGCGGGGGTTCCTTTGCTTATCCCCCACAGACCGCTTCATAGGCGTGTGGCTCCTCGCCGTCCTGCTGAGGGTGTGGCTCGACGACGGCTATCCATGCCACACCTTCGTGCTGCGCACGCTGCTGATGGCGGCGCTCTACACGGCCCTGCGCCTCTTCTTCACCGCCGTGCCGGCCGACGGGCGGTGGCTGGCAGCAGCCGTCATCCTGTGCGCCGCATGGGAGGCCCTGCTGGGAATGCGCCAGTGCGCGGGAGGAGGCAGCCGCCACCACATGTACCTCATGACGGGCACCTTCCAGAACCCGGGCCCCTACGCCCTGCTGCCGGCTATGGGCGTGGTGATGTGCGCGCAGTGGATGGCCGGGGCCGGGCCGCGCCTGCGCCGACTACTGTGGATGCCGCTGCTGATGTGCGCCGCAGTGCTGCCCGCCACATGGAGCAGGGCGGCATGGGTGGCGGCGGCAGCGGGACTGGCCGCCGTGATGCGGCGCAGGTGGTGGCGCTGGAGGTGGCCCTTGGCGGCACTCGCCCTGGCTGCTGCTGCGGGGCTGTACCTCATGAAGCAGGGCTCGGCCGACGGCAGGGCACTCATCTACAGCATGAGCCTGCGGAGCATGGCGCAGCATCCCTGGCTGGGCAGCGGCACGGGCAGCTTCTTCCACCAGTACGCCACGCAGATGGCCGCCACGGTGCAGCAGACGGCGCCCGCGGGATACGACAGTGCCGGGGTGCCGGAGTATGCCTTCAACGAACTGCTGCGCATAGGCGTGGAGCAGGGGCTGGCGGGCATGCTGATGGCCGTGGCCCTGGCGGCAGGCGTAACGTGGAGGCTGTGGCGCAGGTGCCGGCCACTGGCCGTGGGAACGGTTGCCATGATGGTCTTCGCCATGTTCTCCTACCCCCTGGCCCTGCTGCCCTACCAGATTATCGTCGTCACGATGGCCGCATGGGCGGGGACAAAGCAGCCAGTCACCTATGCCGGTTCTGATACGGCTCCCTCCCTCAACGGGAGGGCGGGGGGTGGGTCTTCTGACCAAAAGAAGTCGGGCGGCAGGCCTTGGGCCATACTGCCCGCAGCTCTGCTGCCCGTCGCCCTTGCCCTCCCTCTGGCGGGAGCCATACGGGAGCACAGGCAGGCAGAGCAGGACTACCGCATGATGGCGGGCATGAGGGACAAGGCGTTTACCGACGACTACTACCGCCTGCTGCCCATGCTGGGCGACAACCCGCGCTTCCTCTTCGACTTCGGGAAGATGCTGTCGGATCAGGAGCGGTGGAACGACAGCAACGCCATACTGAGGCAGGGCGAGAGGGTCAGCTCCGACCCTATGTTCTGCATCGTGCAGGGCAACAACTACCGCGCCATGAAGGCATGGGCAGAGGCGGAGGCCATGTACCGGAGGGCTTTCTGCATACAGCCCAACAGGCTATATCCGCTCTACCGGCTCATGCTCCTTTATGAAGAGGCGGGACAGGAGGACAGGATGAGGGACATGGCAGCAACCATACTGCACTTCAGGCCCAAGGTGGAGTCATCCGCCACAAGGGAAATGAAGGAACAGGCAAGGAGGAGGCTAAGGGCAAGTGAACGGCCGGGGCTAAGGGTATGAGAGTCAGAGCAATGTTTTATAATCTGATGCTGCAGGGCAGGGAACCAGCGGAGGATGACTGGCTGGCACTGGGCAAGGCGGTGGAGCATACTTGGCCCGGCTTCCATGACGAGATCATGCAGGGACAGCCGCTGCGTCAGGTAGAATACCGCATGTGCCTGCTAATGAAGGTGGGGTTCCTCGACAAGGAAACTGAGTTTCTGCTGGGCTACGGCCAGAAGTCGCTATCCATGGTCAAGCGTCGCGTGTTCAGGAAGATATACGGCACCTGCGGGTCGGCAAGGGAACTGAAGCAGAGAATAAAGGCATACGGGCAATAATAATGCTACATAGAGTTTTTTGTGATTTTATCTGTCAATCTGTCACAAGAGCATGTAATCAGCTGATTCGTAGAATGTTGTAGCGTGACAGATAGTGTGACAGATGTGACAGATTATGGCGAAATTCGACCTATACACCAACTTTTTTCGACTAAAAGGCGCAGAGGTAAGAAGGGAAACTGCACTCATGCATCGCTAAAGTCAACAGATTCCAGCGCCGTTTCCTATAGGGTGAACGGCTGACAAGCCTGGGGAATGACTAAATGCCATACCGGGCCGCCGCAGAGGCGAGGGCTGTGCTGTGCCCGAAGGGAGGGGGAGGCGAATCGTTTTCCCGCCGTAGAAAAGAATATTCCACGGCGTAGAACGATGCTTTCTACGGCGTAGAATGATGTTTTCTACGGCGTAGAATGAACCGGACAATACTGTTGCGTTAGCCAAACCATACGGTTGAGCTGGCCAAACCATACGGTTGAGTTAGCCAAACCATACGGTTGAATTGGCCAATTCATACGGTTGCGTTGGCCTAACAATACGGTTGCGGACGGAATGAGTGCCTTTTGACTTTACTTCATCTTTATGCGAAGCAAGGCTACGCTGTGGGGCGGAAGGATGGTGCTGATGCCCTTCCGGTCTGCCTTTACCTGGAGCGGGGAGGTACTGAAGTAGCTGTATGGCAAGACGTCGTCGGAGGTATAGACAAGGGCCTCCTGGACCTTACCTTTCAGCGGAAAGCTGAAGGGGCGCTCCTGGTCGTACTTTTCATTGATGAGGGTGATAGTGAGTATGCCTTCTTTCAGCGTGGCAGTCGTAGAGAGGTCGTCATTCTCCTCCACTTTACAGAGTTTTCCGTCCTGGTGTGCCTTCATGAGTGCGAACATTTGTCCGTTAGCCGTGAGGCGGCTGCCCAGCTGGTCTATGACGATAGCTCCCTCTCCTACGGGCTGGAAGTAGCAGACGACAGGCATGCCAAGACCGTTACTTTCGTTGATGAACAGGTGGAGTACGCGAGCGGTGAACATACCTTCTGTGACACAGGATGGCCGGTACCAGGCGTACCACTGGTTCCATTCGTCGAAGCTGATGAACAGTTTTTTGCCTGTGGCATCCAGGCTGCGGCGCATGTTCTTTGCATGCTCCCTGACGGCAAAGACGTTCTCCACGGTGCCCTGATACGTCTTGCGCGCGGCCTCCTCGGATGCATAATGAAGTCCGCCCGGCGGCAGTAGGTACTGGTGCAGGGATATGTATTTAACATAGTCGGACAGGACTGCTGCGGAGCCGGCGGCCCATTCATCATTCGGATAGGGCCCCGAGGCAAAGAGCTCCAGTCCCGGGTAGGCGGAGAGCATGGCTTTGGTATGGCGTAGCGCATACTCTGTATAGGATTTGGGGTTGTTGGGTCCCTCCATGTGACCGTATCCCATCTCGTTTCCCAGAGACCAGAATTTTACGTTATAGGGTTCCGGATGTCCGCGCTCGGCACGCAGCCTTCCATACTCAGTCTCGGCGCCCCCGTTGCAGTATTCTACCCACTGTGCGCTTTCCTCCGGTGACTGCCAGGCTAAGTTAATGGTGAGCAGCGGCTCGGCTCCTACCTCGCGGCAGAGTGCTATGAAGTCGTCGGTATTTATTTCATGATAGTCGTAGCCGTCGGTGTGAGGCTGCGTCTCTATCTCGGTGAAGGCCTGCAACGGCGCCCGTTGGTCGGCAGGCAGCAGACCGTCCTTCCACCGGTATTCGCCTGCGAAGTTTCCCCCGGGCCATCGGATAAGGCGAGGCCCTATCTGCTTCAGGTTCTCCACGACATCCCTACGCAGTCCGTGGAAATTATCCTGCGGCATCATGGAGAGTGCGCCGAAAATGAGCTCGGCCTGCTCGGTAAACGTGTATCGGATGGCGGCCTCGGCATCGCTGGCTGATGGGGTTAGCTGGAAGGAGTTGGTTACCCAGTCGTCGCCGGGAACGAGGGAGAGTGTGTGGCTGGCGTATATCCTGTCGCCAGCATGGCTGACCAGCTCAACCTTCAGGCTTACTGGTTTGCTTACGCGGGTGACGGTTCGGAGCTCATAAGCCTTTCCACCGACAAGTGCAATGCCCTGCTGCCCCATTCCGGCTGTCTGTCCCTCAACCAGGTTCTGTATGACTTGTGCCGACCTTTCGTTGATCCGGCGCATGTTGGGCAGGCAGATGTGCTTGGTATAGGCATCCCCGTCGCTCTTGACGAAAAGTACGCGCTGGCCTATGGGAAACCATCGCAGACTGAGGCCTAAGTTGGCCTGGGGCTTCCCTGCAAACTTACGGTTCCTGAGCATCTGTGCACTCAAGCCTCCATTGACAGCTGACCGTGTATGCTCAAGGTTGAATCCGAATACATAGGGAGAAAACTCCTCGGTGATGTTCATGTTTATCTTCTGCGCCTGGGCCGGAAGCAGGCACACTAAGCTTAAGGCCAATAGTTCTTTTCTCATTATATTGTTACGGTTATAGGTGATTGGTTATAGGTTATGGGTTATAGGTTATGGGTTATAGGTTATAGGTTATGGGTTATAGGTTATGGGTTATGGGTTATAGGTTATGGGTTATAGGTTATGGGTTATAGGTTATGGGTTATAGGTTATAGGTTATGGGTTATAGGTTAT
>CAMJQA010000064.1 GCA_946407895.1 uncultured Prevotellaceae bacterium | reverse complement strand
GAGCACGTGATTTGTAATCTCGGGGTCGTTGGTTCGAATCCGACAAGAGGCTCAGATTTTCGGCATTGCCGGTTGTACATTGAAGTGCCGACTTTAACTCATCATTCCAGTTCCCGCCTTGATTTCCGATAAACATTATGCTGCCGATATTGATACCCAGTTGCAACGACTTGTTGCCGCCGGAGATTCGTCATTGGTCACAGCCTATCTTGGCACACTTTCCAACGCCCGTTTCCGCACCGCCGGCTATGTGCTTTGCGAGCGTACGATGCAGCAGTGCCCTGCCCGCATGTTCTGGGCATTGTCCGAGGCCCTTGTAGCATACAACTCACGTGCCTTTCTCGTTACCGTAATGAAAGCCTTTCTGACTCGTCGCAGTCAATCTGCCGACATCAGTATCGACGACGAAGGCTTCCGTGCATTTTGTTTCCGTATTCAGGGCAGCAATGAGGATTGCCGCAAGGTTCTGCAGCACATACTGCCTGAGCTTGACGCCCCTGCCGAGGTGCGTCAGCTATTCTCCCTGCTGGCAATAACCGACCAGGCCCAGTGGATACCCTTCCTGCTCAAGTGCCGCACACTGCCAAGCTACTTCCTGCTTTTCAACTCGCTGCATTTCATCGAGCACGATACGGACAGGCTGGAGCGCATTGCCTATTACCTCATCCACTCTGGCGACGCGTTCTCCTTTAACCTTGCCAGCTTAATCAAGGCCTATTTCGGACTTACTCATGTAAAGGGTACTTTCTCGCTGAACCTCAAGGCATACGAGCTGGCCCGCATTGCTACGAACTACAATGTTTTCTGCCAGAAGATGCAATTCTGAGACATGTCACCAGATAGGCATCCTCTTTCGACATCGCCACTTCATAGAAAACGATGTCCTTTGGGTCAGGGATTATCTTTTATCCTTTATTAGTTTTCACGGGCAAAGATAAGCAATTTATTTCATTCTGCTATCATTTTGGCGCAAGAATTCATCATAGTGATGAATTTTACTCGTTCAATTGAACTATGTTAGCCTTTCTTCACGCTCAGCAAAGGATACAAGTATCCTCTCTGCTCTCGCTTAATCAGGAAGTTAACAAAGGGTTAATTAAATGAAGAAGGAGATACAGAATTATGGATTATCTGGAATACATTACACTATACGGCAATCAATTCCTGACCTATTTCACGCACAGTATTAAGGATTAATGCAACCCTTTCATCGTTGGCCTTTTTCTTACCACTGATATACTGGGCCATCAAACTCTGCGAGATACCCATGCGGCGTGCGATGGCTGATACGTTCAACTCTGGATGAGCCATAAACAACTTGTAGAGTTGTGTCGTTTCACGCTTATCGAAGAAACCCTCAAAGCTCAAATCTTCGTCAAGACTCTCCCAATGGAGCCCATACTCATCAGCCTCGTAATCAGCACGCTGCTCCTTTGTGGCATATCTCAGTCGAGGATAATCGTCGAATTTCTCGCAAGCCTCTTTTCCGCTGGCCGTACTTATCCATACAGCATCGTCTGTCAGCCAAATCTTCTCTATTTTCTCCATAATAACCTCCTTTTTTATTTAGCATTATTAAAAAATGTATTCCAGTGCTGAGCTATCACCTCCTCATTATCCTCCAATATAGCTTCAATCATTTTCAGTTCAGAAGGCTTGAAACCATGATTATAGACCAATGAGATGGGCAGAATATTATATTTGGCCATAGCCCCACCTTTCTTCACATGAATATGAATGGGCGTATGGTCGTTGCCATAGAACCAGAATCTATATCCAAATAGAGTAAAAACCGTTGGCATAACCTTCGTTTATTAACTTTTCAGCTGCAAAGATAGGTAATAATTTTATTACCTCCAAACATTTCGCCCTTTTTTCTTTCTCATTCATCACTCTAATGATTCTTTACTCGTATTCTTCTCTCGTTATCGGAGCCTTTTGGTCAACAATGAGCACTTCACCGTAGGTCGGTCCATAGAGGTCGAAGATACGCTGGTAGATTTAGTATTTTAAGGTAAGAGTTTCCCTTTGAATTCTTCGTGTAATGGGTATAGGCTACTCATTTCTGTAACCCCTACAAAAAATAACTTGTCAGCCTGTACCTTGACATTGCAGATGTCACTCGCCTGTCCCTTTCCATTCCGCGAGGCATTTTTCTCCTCCGGCACTATTGACCAAACTCTTTCTGTATCAGACTCTCTATCCTGCCTTCCTTGGCGTATGGCACGGTGTCCACCTGCCGGAAATTGCTTTGCTCCGGGCGGAGCGACGGGTCGAAGCCCAGTATGAAGCGGGTAGCTATCAGGTAGATGATGCGTGTGGGTGCGAAGCCATAGACCTGGTAGCGCAAGATGTGCAATATCCGCTCCCGGTCGTCGGGTATCTGCCGGCGCATCTCTGCATTATTATACAGTCGGCGCACTATCTCCGTGATGTACAGCCCCGACTTCATGTAGAGGTCGGCAAAGGTCTTCTGCGGGTCTTCAAAGATATGCAGATTCTCTTGTTCCAGTAGATCCACCATCTTCTTAACCACCCATTTGGGTGTAAATATCTGGTTGGTCTTTTGTGGAGGAATGTAGTCAAAGATATCCTCAGTTTGCGATTCATCGAAATAATTGGCCAGTTCCTGACGTTTCTTTCGGAACTCAGCAATAGCGTCGTCAAACACCACTTCATCGAAGAGATTTCCGTTAAAATGTTTCTCCACTCCGTTCTCAATATAGTCACCACCGTCCCTTAGGAAGCGGAACTCTTCGAGGGTAATGCTGGTTACCTCCTTGAATACATCATATTCGATGTTTTTGTCAAAGTTGTCAAGTGTTAGTTCCCCGTTGTCATAGGCCATGATGAAGCTCGGAATGGTACGGGCAAAACCGCGCAGGTGGGCTCGTACTTCATCCTCTACACTGGCCCTTTTCTGCTCTTCTTTGTCCTTCTCAATGCGTTCGATGACGTCCTTCGGCATGTTGTTGATAATGTCGTCTGTGGCTTCTTTTATGGCATCGTTCACACTCTTCAATGCCGACTCCATTTCCTTGCGGAAGGCATTTTCAGCATCTTCCAACTCTCGTGCGCTGGTAGCTTGCTTAACCGCCACCTCGTGCTTCACCTCGGCAATCTTTCGCTGTTGCTCGAAGTCACCCTTTATTTTCTCTATCTTGGTTTCCAGTTCTCTCTGTGAATCCTTGATCATACGCTTAGTTTGAGCCTGCTTAAGTTCATATTCCTCTGATGCCGGTCTGATGATGTTCTGCTCTATTGCTGATTTCAAATTATTGCCTACTTGATCAATAGCCGTTAGCACTTGGTCGGCACTTTCAGCCGCTATCGGTATCTCGTCGTCTATGTCTTCGAAATTCTGATAGAGCTTGTCGCCAAAGAGTTGTTGCGCCTGACCGATGATAAGTTCTGTCGGGATGGTGACTTCGCCGTTGTCATCAACACTCACGTTACCTGCTTCATCAAGGTTGGTGCCTGTGCTGCGTCCACGTTCTTCGTGTGCCTTGTCCAACTTCTTCAGAATTTCACCCACTACCGACGGAGCACTAAAGATGTTGGTTATGTTCCTAAACAGCAGGTTGCTCATGAATCCACGCCTTACTACCTCTTCGCTCTTGATTTTCCTCGGGATGCTCAGAACCTGACGCTCATCAATCTGCATCATCTGACCTTCATCGTCTTCAGCTATAACAGGGAAGAAGTTCAACAGCTGGCGTATATTCTGCTGGCGCTCTTCCGTCGTGCCATTACCTCCTGCAGTGCTTTTTTTGAGGTTGTTAGCAAATTCGTCGTAGAGCATCAGCGTCCTTGCAGGGGCGAAATCGAATACGTAGGCATTGTCCTTCCTCACGATTCTGCCTCCCTCTGAGAATTCATACGGATTCTGTGCCCTGAAGGCAGCCTGCATATACAACGGAGCACTCTGCATATTGCAGAGCATCAGCACACCGCTCCATTCGGGAATAGTCACACCCGTGGTGAGTTGCGTCACACTCAGCGTGATGGTCCTGTCGTGGGTTTTAATGGCATCCTTCACGCGGCTGTAGGCTTTTATGGTCTCCGTGTTTTCGTCCAGCGAACCGTCACCGGCTGCAATCACCACCTCGTAATCCTCAAAAGGAGAGCCTTCTTCCTGGAGCAGGCGAGCCATAGCCTTGACGCTGGAAACGCGGTTGAACAGCCAGAAGGTATGTGCCATTTCCTTCCGCAGCTCTTCCGTCGAGAACGGGAACTTCTCTTGCGTGGTCAGTGCCAGGAGGAACTTGCGCACGTCTGCCTCATGCTCGAACTTGCCGTCTTCGCGGGTCTTGAAAAACTCGTTCAGGTCGAAGGCATAGTCTATCGTTCCTTCCTCGTCCAGTTCCATACCCTGTTTCACCTGTTCGCGCACGATGTCGCTCATGCGATAGGTGAAGAGGTTCAGTCGGGGCATGTTTTCATACGGATTGTGGTCGTCGCTTGCCCAGCCAGCCTTGGCCTCCTGCTCGTCGGCATAGCTCCAGTTGAATATCTGGCTGTCGCCAAACTCTCCCGATGCGATGGCCTTGAAGGGCGTGCCACTAAGATAGAGCGTAAACTTGCGTTGGATGTTGTTGAAGGCTCGGTCTGTGCGCATGGTGTCCACTCCCTCGTGGCTCTCGTCCACTATCAGCAGGTCCCAAGTCAGTTCCTTCATCCATTTCAGCTTGTCGTAGTTGCCGCCGAAGTAGACGGAGCCTTTCAGCCCCTGCAGGCTCTCGAAGCATATCTGCCCAATGAAGTTCTCGTCGCGCTGGGGCAGCCATTTCAGGAACATGTCGCGTGTCATCACGCCCGTCCGCCCACGCAGCGACTCGTTGTCGCTCACGAAGCGGTAGCCCGACTGTCCGGCCAGGTATTTCTCATAGTCGTCGAACCATGAGTTGGCTATCGACGGGCGGTTGGTCACTATCAGCACGTTCCTGGCCTTCGTCTGCCGTATCAGGTCGTAGGCCGTGAGGGTCTTGCCGAAGCGCGGCTTGGCATTCCACAGGAACTTGCCCTCGCCGCCGGTCCTCTTGAGGTATGCCAGCGTCATGTCCACGGCCCGCTGCTGTTCATCGCGCAGCTTGTAGCTGTAGTGCAGCCCCTTCTGCCGGTAGTCGCGGCTGACGAACTCCTCAAAGCACCGTCGCAGCGTCTGTCCGTCTATGCGGAACCACTCGGTGTGGTCGTTGCGCTCTATGCCTTTGTACTGCGTCAGGTAGTCGTGGAAGTCGTGGTCGCGGAAGTAGGTGCAGTCGTCGCGAAACATAGCGATGTCCTTCCACTGTAGCTCATAGCGCACGTCGGCCGTATGCGTCTGCTGGCGGATGCGCTTGTCTATGCCTTGCTCCGTGTCGCCTATCTTCAGCCACCCGTCGTGACGTGCTATCTCAGGCGTGCTGTAGGCATACATCATTCTGACGTAGCTGTTGAAGCTGTGTATCCTTGTTGCGTCCATCATACCATCTCCTTTACCTTAGTCCTAATAAAGTTCTTCTCCTGTTCGTCAAGGCCGTACTTGTCGAACAGTTGCTCGTCTATCTCCGCTATCGACTTGCTCCAGTCAATGTCGGAGGAAGGGGTAAAGTCTTGGAGGGGGACGTAAGCCCATTTTGGACCAGGACAATCTTGGGTGATTTTTAGAATGCCTAACATTGCACGGGCAAATTTCGACAAGACATATTTCTCTGCATTCCTTGCTTCATCCTGAGTGTCAAATTTGCCAATAGCAATAAAAGTTTGCGTATAGCCCACACCTTTACCGATAACAGAAGGTCTGCTAATCATTCTGGCCGCCTCGTTGCCCAAGGTTCCAGAAGCTCCATTTGCTTTAGAAACCAATACATTCCACTTGTCTAAGGTTCCTGAGCTATCTCTGATATAATCTTTCCGTATATACTTGATGGTTCTCTCATTATCTGATAATCCCATCATCCCAATATATTCGTTTCTGTCATTTGGAACTTCATTAACAAACAATGCTGCATGGGTTGAAAATGCGCTTGACCGAAGGCGAGGAAGTAGATCTGGATAGTCTTTATTAACTAACGGGGTTAATTGATAGCTCAAAGGTGAAGAGATTATTTCATTCAGGAAATGGTCTGTCTTTGCCTTTACCTTTCTTAGAATGGTATTCAATTCGGCAAATTTTACAAACGTCTCTATAGCTCCAAAGTTTTCATTGTTATCGTGATATGTGACTACAATGCCACCTTCTATTAGAGTATTCTGAAAGATTTTCCCACTTATAGCCTCGTACATCTGCACCTTTAAGTGAGGGTCATTAAGCATCTTACTATTCCATTGTGATGAGGTGTATCCTGCATTAAACAAAAATCGTGCAGGTGTAATAAGCTCTACTTTGTCAGCACACTTATAGGCTTCATCCATAAAGAAGTTGAAGATAGGTGGTTTCCTTGTACTATCGCTTGAGGTTTCCTCCTGATACGGTGGATTCCCAATAATTACATCGAACTTCATATTATTTCGGTTTTTAGTTTCAATTACTTTGATGGCTTCTCCCTTCTGCCAGTCCTTGATGATGCAGAGTGGAGTAGGGGCTGTAGCGGGCGCTTCGTCGAAGAACGAGAGCTGGGCCTGTGGCGGCTCATCCTTCTTTTCTTGTGGTATGCGGTAAGTGAGGCCGTCCATCTGCCAGAGGTTCCAGGAGATGATCTCGGCAAACTCCTGCAATAGCATGACCTCTGGAGCTGTGCCGAAGCGAGCCTCGTAGTAGTCGGCGAAAGTGTAGAGCAGGTTCTCGCGGGCCAGCAGCAGGCTGTCGCCCTGCCACTCATAGCCGTAGGTGCTTTGGAATGCCTTTCTTGCCCCGGCAAGCCACTCCTCGTCGCTGAGTTGCTGGCTGTTGACCAACTGCAGTTTACGGTCGAGCACGCCCACACGCTCGCCGATGGCGATGGGGGCACCCGTAGTGGCATCATAGCGGGAGACGAGAAAGGGGGCCTCGCCACAGGTCAGTTCCATACAGAGGGTCGTGACATCAATGTCCACATAGTCCACCATCCGCTTCACCACACACGACGGCGTAAACACCTCAGCCATGTCCTTCACCCGGTCCGACTGCGCCTCCTTCGACTTCAGCACACGCGGACGGATCACCATACCCCCTTCGCCAGTAATCAGTGCTGGCTGTATAGGAGCATGATAGTCGTATTCTGCACCCAAAGCCTCGTAGTCGTGAGTGGCCCAGAAGATGTTCTGTCCTGTGGTATGGTCGCGCAACAGTGTATCGAGCACTGGGGCCGAGAATGCCAACAGGTCGTCCTCCCTGATGTCTATCAGCAGAGGACTCTTGTCGTTGTCTGGCATTTTTTTACGCTTATAACTATCGGACAATAAACACTTATCGGAATCTTTTTGGGCCTTCACGATGGATGCAAGACCTCTACACACGAAAGAAGCGTGTCCGCTCCCTTATCGAATGTAGAGGCCCTGAGAAAGCCCAGTAGAATGATAAGTGACGTCCACGCTATAAGCGCGAACATTCACAATTATCGTAATTCTACTTGGAGTAAGAAATTTCTCAGGTTTCTACATTCTCCTAATAACTGTTCATGTCGTTATTGATTAACCCACAAAAATCCACACCGCCACCCTCCGCTGAGGGTCATTTTTGCGATGTTCGATGGCAAAGTTACGATTTTATTTCATATTGGCAAAAGAATTTCGGGAAAATGTTTGCAGGAATCGGAGGATATTTATAATTTTGCACGCAGAAGGCTTAAGAAATAAGTCTGTCTATAATAAAAAGCACTATTTATCAAATTATTTAACTAATTTAAGGGATAACTTTTATGAGATATTCGACTATCGTACAAAGAGATGTAACTGGTTTTAACCAGATTTACGAAGCCGCCAGGGATTTCGAGGAATTGAATGTCATGGAAGCCATTGTTGCATGCAAGTTCACGCTGAAGAAGGTTGAGCAGACACTCTGCCTGGTGCGTATGTACCAGAACAGGCTTAACATAGAGTCGATGGACCTGGTGGAGTTCTCAGAGACCTTCATCGAGGAGTATGCAACCGATCACAACGAGTGTTTCCGCCTGACGGAGAAACTCATTCGGCGCATTGGCACCACCATTACGGGCAGCATGAAGCTGTTCCGCAAATTCTGCCCGGTGATACGCCGCCAGATGAACAGCGCAGGCAGGGTTGTGCCTACACTGGATTACACGCGCTTGAGGTTCAGGCACTATGACAGGATGCTATTCGGATCTGAGTACTATGACGATTCGGTCAAGACGCTGCTTCACGAAATAGCTGCCTTCTTCTATCACCTGGTTACGACCCTGAAGCTTTGCAAGGATATGATCCGGCAGGAGGAGGAAGTGATGGGCGACTTTGAGCGGCTGAAGAGGATATTCGAGAAGAGTTGCGATGAAGTGCTCCATTGCGTCCACGATGTATTCGACACGTTCGGCCAGGTCAAGCTGATATCAGAGGAGGAACTGGCAGAGCGGCGCAAGAATGCCCGCCCAATGAAAGAATGGCTTGCCAGGGAGTATCATGCGCACGACAAGAAGTGGCTCAGGGGCGAGGCTTACATGTACAGGCTGGCATCGGGCCGGCAATACGGCCTTGACGAGGAGGCTTCCATCCTATGGGCCAATAATCCGCAGTGGGGACGCAAAGTGTGCAGCCTGATTCCCAGGCTCGACACGCTGGGCATTCCCTTCAGGAACAGCAAGAAAGCCGAACGCATGGGCAAGAAAGGCACCTTTGACGTACGCGAGATGCTTTATTTCGTCAAGTGGAGCGGCGTCAGCAGGTTGAGCGATGACGGGCAGACGGTCATTGACGAGGCTAACGAAAGGCGTTTCTACACTTATCTGCAGAAGAAGTACCAGGGCGACTACCTCCTGCCGACATGGCAGGCCGTATGCAACGAACGCAAATACTTCTATGACGCAAAGGTTTCAATGCAGGAGTTGGTCAACAACTTTGCCTCCCATCTGCCCATAAAGCCCGACGCCGCATAGGGCACGTTTTTACGGCCCAAATCTACTTTTGACAGGTTCCCGCGGGAATCTGTCTTTTTTTTTTACGCTTAGCGGCACTTGGCGTAAACTTTTCCGGGGGAGTTTTTACGGAAGCTGGCTTGTCTGTAAAAACTTTGTGCCGAAAGCCGTAAAGAGTGGGCACACCTCTGTAAAAACTCCTCATATTCGCCCTCAAACGCCCTTAAAATCAGCATATTAGCCGTAAACCCATTTTTGCTTTTTCCCCGCCATATATCAGAAAAAACACCTACCTTTGTACCCAGAAACTCATTAATAACTTATATAGATATGAAATATTTTGAGAATTACTTTGACAAAGAAGCTCTGGAGGTAAACCTGGAGCAAGTAGTTAACATGATTCGCAGCAGCAAGAGTCTGTCCGACAGCACGATGATGCACCGGAAGCTTTTGGAGCAAGGACAGCTGAAAGCTGCCAAGGAGGTAAAGGAGAGCACACCTCTCGTAGCTGTTAGTTTCAACATGGAGGGCGGCAAGCTGAAGGAGAACTGCCGGGAATGCTATTACCAGCTGCTCATCGACTTTGACGCCAAGGCGCCTGGTGAAAAGCTGGAACCCGAGGAGCTGGAGCGCGTGAAGACCATCATGCGAACCAGTAACCATACCCGTCTGGGCTACGAGAGCATCAGCGGACTGGGCTATCATGCCATCGTGCCCTTTCAGTTGCCCGAGGGCATCAGCATCGACATGGCTAATGACCCCAAGCGAGGCGAGGAGATTTTCGCGCGCGTACACAGGTACATAAATAAGATGTACAGCGTATGGTGCGACCATCCCATGGACAGCAGCTGCGGCAACGTCAACCGGCTGACGGGGCTGAGCCACGACCCACAGGCCGTCTATCGGCCCGATGCCTATCCCTTCTGCCCAACCCGCGAGGAGCTGGGCATTGACAAGGACGGCAAACTCCTGAAGATGAAGAAGAGGAAGAAGGCTGCCGGCAAGGAGGGCAAGGACGGCAACCCCGTCACGCTACCCCTGGGCGACCGCCTGGAACGGGCAGTCAGGATGGTGGAGGAGGGCGGAACGGTCTTTGCCCCGGGCAGCCGCCACGACTTCGTGATGCGCGTATCGTTCATACTGAACCGCATGGGAGTGGATGAGGACGAAGCCGCCGATGCCCTGGACGAGGCGTACATGGGCCAGATGGAGGACAGCCCGTCGAAGGTGCTTCACAGCTGTTACCGGACGGCAGCCGACGAGTTCGGAATCTGCATGCCCAGCCCTTCGAGCACCGAGCTGAAGACGGAGCTGATAGCCGGCTTCCTGAAGAAGAGGGACGACCTCAAGTACGACCCCCTCACGCAGAAGACCCTGAAGAAACAGGCCAGCGGCAGGTGGAAGGAGATGAAGGACCGCGACGTGAACGACCTCTACATGGCGTGCTGCTCGGAGACGGGGGTAAATCTCACCGTCAACCTCTTTGAGACGGTGCTCAACAGCAGCATCGTGCCCGAGGTGAACCCCCTCTGCGAATACCTCGACCGCCTGCCAGCCTGGAACTCCGGCATGCCCGACTATATAGCCCAGGCAGCATCGATGGTTCACATGGCTTCGCCCGAGGAGGACGCCCTGTGGCAAAGCTGCTTCAAGATGTGGTTCGTAGCCATGGTGGCAGCCTGGAAAGACGAGGACGTGGTGAACCAGCAGGTCATCGTGCTCGTCGGCAAGCAGGGCATCTACAAGAGTACCTGGATTCGCTGCTTGATGCCGCCCGAGCTGAAGGCCTACGTCAGCGACATGTCCGACGTGCAGAAGCTGGACAAGGACGAGCAGCTCAGGACGGCCGAGTTCGGCCTGATCAACCTGGACGAGCTGGACAAGCTCAGCGACCGCGAGCTGAACAAGCTGAAATCTACCATCACGGCAGTGAATACCAACGTGAGGGCAGCATACGGCCGACATAAGGAATGCCGCATACGTGTGGCCTCGTTCGCAGGCAGCGGCAACAAGGAGGAGTTCCTCACCGACCAGACGGGTAACCGCCGCTGGCTGCCCTTCCATGTACAGTCCATCGATTCGCCATTCGAGCATCACATGCCATACGAGGGTATGTACGCCCAGGCGCTCAGCCTGCTGCGCGACGGGTTCAACTACTGGTTCAGCCTGGAGGACATCCAGAGGCTGGAGAGACACCAGGAGAAGTTCATGGTGCCCAGCAGCGAGGAACAGCTCGTGCAGCTCTATTTCTCACCGGCCGAGGCAGGAGAACCTGGGGCGAGATTTATCATGACGGCCGAAATAGCAAGCATCATATCCATCAAAGGAGGCCTGCGCCACGATGTTGATATACGCAAGCTAGGTGCCATAATGACAAAACTTGGCTACGAAAAGCACCGCAACGGCCATGACGGGAAGCGCGGCTATATCGTACGCGAGCATACGCCGATGGAAATCGATGAGTTGCAAAGACCCAAAACCAGCTAATGCTGACAACGCTGACAATGCTGACAACACTTTTTCAGAAAATAAAAAAAAGTTGCACATATCATTTTTGGTAGTATGCACAATTTTTATAAACTCATAGAATTCGTTGTCAGCGTTGTCAGCAACGTCAGCACCCCTGTAAAGTTCAGGCAGAATCTCCCTCACCCAGAGGGGGTACGCCTGCCACGGAATAACCCCTGCTTATTTTCCGATAAGCGGGGGTTATTTTACACAGAAAAACACCTGGAAAAAAGTTGAAAAATATTTGAAAAAAGAGGCTGAAATATTTGGTGGTTTCAGAAAAATGTTGTATCTTTGCAGTGTGTTAATGAAGAGGTTGAAAGCTATACTCCGGAGGCGCTGATACTGAACATGATACAC
The DNA here is from genome assembly GCA_946407895.1 of uncultured Prevotellaceae bacterium. Lineage (GTDB taxonomy): Bacteria > Bacteroidota > Bacteroidia > Bacteroidales > Bacteroidaceae > Physcousia. Next base: position 11,213 of record CAMJQA010000064.1, on the reverse strand, counting down.
AGGCTGGACGGGCCACCCGATGCAGTTGGTCCACGACATAAAATTCTAATACCATAAAAAACACGAAAAATTATGATTGAACTTTATCTTTCAAAGGTGACCGAGAGTTCGGAAACCGAACAGGCGGGCAAGCTCTATGCCCGGGTGAGCTACAAGCAGACCATGGACCTGCACGACATGGCTGCACACATGGCCGAGCACAACACAGCCTTCAGCGAGGGACTGATCGTAGGCGTGCTCACCGACTTTGTGAAGTGCGTGCGCGAGATGGTGCTCAACGGCAACACCGTCAAGGTGGGCAACCTGGCCATCTTCAAGGCCACGGTGGAAGCCAACGCCCTGGAGACCCTCTATGATGCACAGACGGACAAGGTGGCATCGGCCACCCTGGGCACCCTGAAGGCCGGAGAGAAAACGGGGCCTGCCGTCAAGGTGGTGAAGCTGCTGGCCCAGAGCACGGGCGACTTCACGCGCGACGAGCTGAAGAAGGTGGTGAAGCTCGCATGGACCGACAAGACCCGGGCCGAGATTGCAGCAGCCAAGGGCGACACGGATGGTTCTGAGAGCAGCTCCGGCACCAGCAGCAGCGGCTCTAACACTGGCGGTTCCAACACTGGCGGTTCCAACACCGGCGGTGGCACAGGTGGCAGCTCTGACTCTGGCGACGGCATGGAGTAGCAGGCAAGAGTGGGGGCCTCAGTGCCCCCAGCACTTGCTGATACAATGTGATAACCTATAAACTATAACCCATAACCTATAAACTATCGCTCGACATCCCGAAGGGTGGCGCTTGCTACCAAAGGGACGCAAGAACCTATAGCCGCTTATATGGTAATTGGTACTTGACAAAATAGTACTTGCTTATCTTTTTTACTTTAATTGTGGCGTTTTTCTCTGGAAAGAGGACGCTGTTTTACATTTTTTTTGTAATTTTGCAAAGATTTTGAACTTTCAACAAAGATTTCTAGGTCTGAATATATATGACTTTTAGCATTATTTTTGTGGCCTTGGTATTGGTTTTCATGCTCTTGGCCTTAATGAAGGAGATGCTGCGCCCCGGTCTTGTATTGTTCACAGCAGTGGTTTTATTGCTATGCGCTGGTATCATCAATACTGAAGAGGCTTTGCGAGGCTTTTCAAACAAGGGTATGATAACCGTGGCCCTGCTGTACCTTGTCAGTGAAGGCGTGCGCAAGAGCGGAATACTGGAGCAGCTCGTCTTCCACATGCTGCCCACCAAGAACGTTTCGGTAACCAAGGCCGGGCTGAGATTCTATCCCATCGTTTCGTTCATCTCCGCCTTCTTCAACAATACACCGGTAGTGGTTATTTTTGCCCCGATGATCAAGAACTGGGCGCTGAAGATGAAGCTGTCGCCCACAAAGTTCCTCATCCCCCTGAGCTATGCTACGGTTATTGGTGGTATCTGTACGCTAATCGGTACGACCACCAACCTGGTGCTGCACGGTATGCTGTTGCAGGAGCACAAGGAAGAGGTAAAGGCCTTCGAGGAGTCGGCCGGTGCGGTAAAGGGTATTTTACTGCAGAACAACGTTGACGGCATGCATATGTTCGAGCTGACGAAGGTGGGCGTATTCATCGCCCTGGCCGGACTTATCTACCTGATTTTCTTCTCGAAATACCTGTTGCCCGACGAGCGCAAGGCGGAGGATGAAGATACCGAGGGCACCATCCCGCCCGGCATGAAGCGGTTTGAAGTATTGCTGGGCAACCGTTTCCCAGGGTTGGGCAAGACGTTGCATGACTTTGACTTCTACCGCCATTATGGTGCCCATGTCAGGGGTATCAGCCGTGGCGGCTCGCTCATCCAGGGCGACTATATGCATACACCCATGACGCATGAAGACACGCTTGTGGTAGATGCCGACGACAGCTTCATGAAAGCCTGGGGCGACAGCCGCGTCTTCTGGATGATAAACAGGGTGGGGGACTATGAACCGCCCATGGGAACCAAGAAACGCTGGTTTGCCCTGCTCCTGCTGGTGCTGATGATTATTGGTGCCACAGTAGGCGAACTGCCTATTGTGAAGGACAACTTCAAGTTCATCAAGCTGGATATGTTCTTTTTCGCCTGCGTCACAACCATCATTATGGCCTGGACGCATATGTTCAATCCGCGCAAGTACACAAAGTTCTTCTCATGGGACGTGCTGATAACGATAGCCTGTGCTTTTGCCATCAGCGCGGCTATGACTAAGTCAGGCTTTGCCGACTTTGTGGCCGGCTACATCATATCCCTGACCGATGCCGTAGGCGGCAGCAGCTATGGCGTGTTCATCATCCTGGCAGCCCTGTTCCTCATTACAAATATCTTTACGGAACTTATTACGAACAATGCTGCAGCAGCCCTGGCCTTCCCGCTGGCCCTGTCCGTGGCAGAGAAGATGGGCACTAACCCAATGCCCTTCGTCGTGTGCGTCTGCTTTGCTGCCAGTTCGGCATTCAGCACGCCCATCGGCTACCAGACGAACCTTATCGTGCAGGGTGTGGGCGGATACAAGTTCACCGACTTTGTGAAGGTGGGCCTGCCCATGAACCTAATCGTATTCCTCATCAGCGTTCTGCTCATCCCATTCTTCTATGGCCTGATTTAGACGATAATATAACATACGCGAACATAACAGAATGTCAGAAAATATCTATCCAATATACGACCGAATGATGACGCGCCAGGACAAGGAGTCGCTCCTTAATCAGCGTGGAATGATGGTATGGTTTACGGGCCTGAGCGGTAGTGGCAAGAGCACGGTAGCACTGGGTGTTGAGCGTGAATTACACAAGCGTGGACTGCTATGCCGCATCCTGGACGGAGACAATATACGGGCCGGGATCAACAACAACCTGGGCTTCTCGCAGGAAGACCGAAAGGAGAACATTCGCCGCATTGCCGAAATAGGCAAACTGTTCGTGCAAACAGGCATCATAACACTGGCCTGCTTCGTGAGTCCCACCGAAGAGATCCGCCGTCTGGCCCGGCTCATCATTGGCGAGGAGGATTTCTTCGAAGTCTATGTGAGTGCCCCGTTAGAAGTCTGTGAGCAGCGCGATGTGAAAGGACTCTATGCCAGAGCCCGTCGAGGCGAAGTAAAGGACTTCACGGGCATCAGCTCTCCGTTTGAACCACCTGCCCATCCCGCATTGGACATCGATACCTCACGGTTAAGTTTGGAAGAATGCGTTAAATCAGTAACAAACTTGATAATAAGCAATCAAATATGAATAACTACCATTTAAGCCATCTGCAGGAACTGGAGGCCGAGAGCATCCACATCATCCGCGAGGTGGCTGCCGAGTTTGAGAATCCTGTCATGCTATATAGTATCGGCAAGGACAGTAGCGTTATGGTACGCCTGGCCGAGAAAGCCTTTGCACCCGGCAAAGTGCCGTTCCCCCTGATGCACATTGACAGCAAGTGGAAATTCCACGAGATGATAGAGTTCCGCGACAGCTATGCCAAGAAGTATGGCTGGAACCTGATTGTAGAGAGTAATATGGAGGCTTTCCGGGCAGGGGTGGGGCCCTTCACTCACGGCAGTAAGGTGCATACCGACCTGATGAAGACAAAGGCCCTGCTTGATGCACTGAACAAGTATAAGTTCGACGCCGCATTCGGAGGTGCAAGACGCGATGAGGAAAAGTCCAGGGCCAAGGAGCGCATATTTTCATTCCGCGACCAGTTCAACCAGTGGGACCCGAAGAACCAGCGCCCTGAGCTTTGGGACATCTACAACAGCCGCGTCCATAAAGGAGAAAGCATTCGCGTATTCCCTCTCAGCAACTGGACCGAGCTGGATGTTTGGCAGTACATCCGCTTGGAGAATATTCCCATCGTGCCCCTGTATTTTGCCAAGGAACGTCCGTGTGTGGAGATTGACGGCAACATCATAATGGCCGACGATGACCGCCTGCCCAAGGAACTCGTGCCGAAGATACATCCGCGCATGGTGCGCTTCCGTACGCTTGGATGCTGGCCCTTGACGGGTGCGGTGGAAAGCACAGCCACAACGATTGAGGAAATTGTGGAGGAGATGATGACCACCACAAAGAGTGAACGTACCACCCGCGTCATTGACTTCGACCAGGAAGCATCAATGGAGCAGAAGAAGAGAGAAGGATATTTCTGAGATGCCGAGGCAAAAGGCTCGAGGCTACATCTCAGTGCATTTATCGTTTATAATAAATAATGTATATGAATAAAACTTCACAAGAGAGCAAACCTTCCGAACAGAAGACCTTAGACATAAAAGCTTACCTTGATGCCGACGAAAAGAAGTCTCTGCTTCGGCTCCTGACCGCAGGGTCGGTTGACGATGGTAAGAGTACGCTCATCGGGCGATTGCTCTTTGACAGTAAGAAACTCTATGAGGACCAGCTCTCGGCACTTGAGCGTGACAGCAAGCGCCAGGGAAATGCCGGAGCCGGACAGATAGACTATGCCCTGCTGCTGGACGGACTGAAAGCCGAGCGTGAGGAGGGCATAACCATTGACGTGGCCTATCGCTACTTCAGTACGAACCAGCGCAAGTTCATCATTGCCGACACGCCGGGACATGAGCAATATACCCGCAACATGATTACAGGTGGCTCGACGGCCAACCTGGCCATCATTCTGGTTGATGCCCGCACGGGGGTCATCACACAGACGCGTCGGCATTCATTCCTGGTGAGCCTGCTGGGCATAAAGCATATCGTGCTGGCAGTGAACAAGATGGACCTTGTTGACTTTTCAGAGGAAATATTTAACAAGATAAAGAATGAGTACATCGCACTGACGACCCAGCTTGGCATTGAGGACGTTACGTGCATTCCACTCTCGGCACTCCAGGGCGACAATGTCGTTGAGAAGAGCGAGCGTACACCTTGGTATGAAGGGCAGTCATTGCTCGACTTCCTGGAAACGGTACCCATTCATCGCGACCGCAACATGGACGACTTCCGCTATCCCGTGCAGTACGTGCTGCGTCCCAATCTGGATTTCCGCGGATTCTCGGGCAAAATAGCCAGCGGCGTTATACATAAGGGTGATGAGGTCGTTGCCCTGCCCAGTATGAAGCGCAGCCACGTGAAGAGCATCGTTACCTACGAGGGCGAGCTCGAGGAAGCCTTCTGTCCACAATGCGTCACACTGACCCTGGAGGACGAAATTGACATAAGCCGCGGCGAGATGATTGTACGTCCGGATAACCTGCCTAATATTGGCCGGCACTTCGAGACGATGCTCGTATGGATGGACGAGGAGCCTATGGATCGTGGCAAACAGTTCTTCCTGAAACACAACACAAATACTACACGAGCCACAATAGATGCCATTCAGTACCGGGTCGATGTGAACACGATGGAACATCTTGAGGGGGCCGACTTCCGCCTGAACGAGATTGGTTGCGTCAGGATTACCACAGCCAAGACCCTCTTCTTCGATGCCTACGCAAGGAACAAGGCCACGGGGGCCTTCATCCTCATCGACCCCATTACGAACAACACATCTGCTGTAGGCATGATTATGCGCCCGATAGAGACGGAGGACATCAACCAGGCAGACCTGCCGACACTTGACCTGCCACGTCTTGGCATCGGTGCAGAACACTACGAGGCTATCGAGACCGCAGTGAAGAGCCTGGCACGACAAGGGTTGGAAATAAAAATTATCTACTGATGGGACTTATTGAATTCAGCAAATTGCCAGTCAATACTCTGGTGGGTGCCGACTGGAATACATTCAAAACCGTGACCAAAGGCCAACACGTTGCCTCTGGAAAGAAAACAAAATTTTATCTGACGAAGGGTATCTGCAGGCTACTTAGCGTCTGCGTGCCGCTTCAGGAGCATAAGTATCAAAAGCTGCTTGCCAACCAGCCACTGCAAAATGACCCGCTCTTTATCCTGGGGCACTGGAGAAGCGGCACCACCTTCGTGCATAACATATTCGCCCAGGACAAGCACTTTGGTTACACAACCACTTACCAGACGGTCTTCCCGCACTACATAATGACGCTGCAGGGACTGTTCAAGCCCGTAATGAAGTGGCTCATGCCAAGTCACCGGCCTACCGATAATATGGAGCTGGCTCCCGACCTGCCGCAGGAAGAGGAGTTTGCCATCAACAACACTTGCCCCTACAACTACTACAACTTCTGGTTCTATCCCGAGCGGATGCAGGAGTACTGCGACCGCTACCTGACCTTCCGCGACATTACGCCCGAGGAACTCTCAGAGTTTAAGCGCGAGTTTGAGAAGCTGGTGAAGATATCCCTGTGGAACACTAACGGCACGCAGTACCTCTCGAAGAACCCACCGCACACAGGACGCGTAAAGGCACTCACCGAACTTTTCCCCAACGCAAAGTTCGTTTATCTGATGCGCAACCCCTACACGGTCTTTGAGAGTACCAGGAACTTCTTTATGAACACCATCAAGCCATTGGAGCTGCACAGCATCGCACCCGAGGAGATGGAGCAGAATATCCTGCGCAACTACATGGAGCTGTATCGCGCCTACCAGGAGCAGAAGGCCGCCGTGCCAGAAGGGAACCTGTTCGAAGTGAAATTCGAGGATATCGAGCAGGACGCCCTCGGTATCACGGAGCGCATATACCGCGAACTGAACCTGCCCGGCTGGGACGAGGCACGCGCTGATATTGAGAAGTATGTCAGCGGCAAGAAGGGCTACAAAAAGAACCGCTATGCCTATGAACCACGAACCATAAGGCTTGTCAACGAGCATTGGGGACAGGTGCTCGATGAGTGGGGCTACGAAAGGCTCCAGGCTGAGTAGGCCATCCCCCTTGCATTATCTTCTCTCATAAACTGTTTCTCTGAGGCGTTAATTCCAGCTGGCAGCTGCCCCATGGAAGCCTATTATGGAACTGCCGGCTTCGGAGAAACATCGGCGACCAACCGCATAAAAACCGCCGCCACCCGAACCTGTCGGATGGCGGCGGAACTGTTCTCGCGGCCACTGTGATGCCCTCGTGCCGGGGCTGAAGCGTTCTCGCGGCCACTGTGATGGCCTCGTGCCGGGGCTGAAGCGTTCTCAGCCGCGTCGGGGGAGGCTTATTTCACCACCACCTTCTTGCCGTCGATGATGTACAGGCCGCGTGTAGCCTTCTCCACGCGCTGGCCCGTCAGGGTATAGATGGCGCTTGGCTGCAAGGCCTTGGCCTTGACGTCGGCGATGCCATCGCCCTCCTCCTTGTGCTCCGGCGCTCCGGTGAACAGGGCTTTAGCCTTAGCGTATATGATGGCGGCCTGGGCAGCATTCACCGGCTTGTCGTATATGCGGGCAATGGCAATGTCGCCCTTGTATGATGCGCTGGGGTTGTCGTCGCCCTGCGGGTCGCAGCCTATTCCTATCCACCTGGAGGGTATGTTCGGACTGCCCATGGCGCCCGATGCCTCGGCCTGGCCCACCAGTTCGCCGTTGACGAAGAGCAGCAGATAGCCCGTCTCGGGGTTCCACGAGCCGAGGAGGTGTACCCACTCGCCCTTCTTGGGCGCGAAGCCGCTGTATGCGTCCTTGTAGCCGCCTCCGATGTGGGCCTCGAAGTCCCACTGGTTGTTGTAGACTATCATGCCCATGCCGCCGCCTTCTTCATATCCCAGCAGGCTGCACCAGTCGTTCGTGTTGTCGTCGTCAGTCCAGTACGGGCGCGTGAGGACCTCCACGGCCAGGCCGTCGGTCATGCCGTTGAGCAGGGCGTCGGAACTGTTGACGCGGAAGTAGTGCTGCGGCGTTGTGCTCAAGTTGGCCTGCGTGTGACAGAGCACGTTCATGCCCAGTGCAGGGCTCTCCACCACCTTGGGCGATCCTACTGCCACCACCTCGTTCGCCGCGGGGGAGATGTCGGTGGCCGAGCCGTCGCCATTGAAGACCACGTCGAGCAGGTCGGGCACGGGTATGTCCACCTTGTAGGTAGCCATCTCGTCGAGCAGCTCTTGTCCGCGTGCCCTTGCCTCCTCGGTGCTCAGGCTGCCTGCGCTCCACTGCTCCCATGCCGCATCGGCCTTCTGCTGGATGGTCTCCATGTAGTCGGGATAGTCGGGGATGCTCTCAAAGTATCGCAGTACGTCGATGGCCATCTGCCTGTAGGCGCGGCGGCTGTCATACACGCCCTGGAAGAGGTCGCTCAGTCGGCGGAGAACGCCGTACATGGCCTCTGCGCTGGTGGCGGCCTGTCCGTCGGCCACCGCTGCCCGCAACTCGTCGCGCAACGTGGCGCTGTAGTTGGGGAAGACCAGGTAGTTCCGCCCGCCCATGTCGGCCTCATAGTCTATGGTGGCCTGTGCGCGCTTGATGGCGGCGTCGAGCACCTCTCGCAGGGCATCCGTGGCCTCGTCGCCCTTGCCCTGGTAGATGAGGCGGGCGTTGGCGAACATCACCCAGTCGTCGGTAGCCCCGCTGCCGTAGAGGTGGGCGCCCACGGTGAGCGTGCCGTCCGTCACCTCCACCATCACGCGGTTCTCATAGCGTCCGGCACCCATTGCCACGGCGCCTCCCTGCCGGCTGTAGGGGATGAGCCACTCTCCGTCCACCTGGCGGTCGTCAGTCCAGCTGTTGATGCCCTCCTGTGCCTCTGCCATGCTGATGGCGTCCTCCATGGGAGCCATTACGGGCACCTGCAGGCCGTTGGCCTCGATGGCGGCGGTGTAGAAGGTGGAGTAGCTGTTGTCGCCCACCATGTCGAATGCGTTCAGGCGGAACTCATAGAAGCCGTTCATCAGTCCGGTGATAGTCTGTGTCTTGTGTCCCTCGGCTGCGCCATACCATTGTCCGGCCGGTGGGTCCTGGGTGTAGCCGCTGGCGGCGGTGCCGTCCCATCCCTGGTCGCCATAGCGGAAGTCGGCGTTGGCGAGGAGCAGTGAGATGTCCGTGCCGGCGGGCACTTCGGTGCTCAGGGCGTCCTCCAGCATCTGGTTGATGTAGTCCACCTGGGCGATAACGTCGGGGGTGTCAAGGCTGAAGTTCTCCAGGATGTAGACAAACGAGCCCTGGGGGAACAAGTCGCCCGGCTCGATGGCCTCGTCCAGATATTTGCGCAGCAGCTTCGCCACTAGATTGTCGAGCTCGCCCAGCTCGGCCTCGGCGTGGTCGGCGGCCTCTACAAGGCGGGCGTATGCTGCCTGGTTCTCGCTGATAGCGGCCATGTCGGCCTTGATGACGTCATACTGGCTGAGGAAGACGTCCACGCCCGTCGCCTGTGCCAGCACCTCGATGTCGGCGTTCAGGCGGTCGATGAGCGGCTGGTATGCCTCCAGGGCATCGGCCTGGCTATGCAGCTCTGCGGCGTAGGCCGAAGCAGCGGCGGAGAGCGAGGCATCGTCCTGTATGCTCATGAATCCGGCGCCGGTGTTGACGACAATGCCGTGTGTGGGGTCCAGGCTGGGCGCCTCGTCGTCGGGAATCGTCTGTCGCCACGCCGTGCCCAGGTCGTTGCCGTTGAGCAGCCAGCATGCCTCGCCGCTGGAGAGCATGCCCAGGTCGATAAGCGCTGCCCCCCCGTTCACTTCGCCGTAGGGCTGGGTGTAGAGGCAGTCGCTGACCTTCACGCTGCCCGGGTTGCGGCCGAATGTGGCACAGCCGTCCTCCTTAGTGTAGAACTCGGCGCTGAGAAGGCTGTTGCGCACCACCGTCTGTCCGTGCGTGTAGCCGACGAAGCCTGCGCAGCTGTGGGTAAGCTCACCCGTGATGCTGCCGTCGAAGGCGCAGTACTCTATGGTGGTGGTGCCCTCGTCGTTTACGCCCAAGAGGCCCGCGTGGGTGCCGTCGCCGTCAACGGTGGAGGTTATGTCCACACTGCTCCTGACGCGGCTGATGAGGTTATTCCCCCGTGCGTGCGACGCGATGCTGGCGGCGTACTTGCCGCTCGTCTGTATGGCCCCCTTTACGTTCAGGTCCTTGACGGTAGCGCCACTGAGGGTGTGGAAGAGGGCGCCCTCGTTGCTCTCGCGGACCCAGTCGAGCGTCAGGGTGTGACCCTGTCCGTCGAACGTGCCCGAGTAGCCCTGGTCGGTGGAGAGCATCTTCACGCGGCCCGAGTAGTCCACGTCGGCTTCCAGGCGGGCATTCAGGCCAAGGTTGCCCTGGCGCACGGCGCGCCCGAAGTTGTAGAGTTCGCCGGCCGATGCCACCAGGGCTGTGCCGTCGGCATCGAGGCGAAGCTCGGGTTCCTCCTGGTGCTCGCCGCAGTCGCATTCGCGGCCCGAAACGTCGGCATACACGGCGGCCACCTCGTCGTCGGTGAGCGGCTTGTCGTATATGCGGGCAAGGGCGATGTCGCCGGTAAACGTGTTGCTGCCCAGGCTGCTTGAGCCGGGCTCGTAGTCAACGCCCAGTGCCAGGAACGTGTTCGACCCCTGGCTGACGTTGCCCTCCAGTCCGTCGACCCGGCCCGAGAGCTTGCCGTTGATAAACAGCTTCATGGCCCCCTCCTCGGGGTTGTACACGCCGATGAGGTGATACCAGTCGCCCGAGACGGGGCTGTAGTCGTTGACGGCATCTCGGTAGCTGCCTATGCTGGCCTCGAAGTCGAAGACGCCGTTGTAGATGATGAGTCCGATGCCCGCGCCCTGGAAACCGCCGAAGAGGTTCACCCAGTCGCTGCCCATCTGGCCGCCGGCAAAGTATGGGCGCACCAGCGTCTCCAGCGTGACGCCGTCGGCAATGGCTGCGTCCAGCTGCTCGTTGCGGTCGATGCGCACGAAGTTAGGTGTGTCGTAGCCCCAGTGCTCGTCGCTCTGGCAGAGCACGTTCATCTTGTACTGCAGGCTCTTCTCGATGCGCGGGGCACCGACTATGGTCACCGGGTTCTGCATCGGCGATGCGTCAACAATGGTTCCGTCGTCGTTGAAGACGATGTCCATCACGTCGGCCTTGGGCACCTGGGCCCAGGCAGCCAGCCCATACATCATGGCGCTGGCCAGTAGTAGTGTAGATTTTTTCATAACTTTAATTTGTTTTGGTTGTTAGTTGTATAATGTTATACTCACTCTGTCGTATCTGTCTTGTGGTCGCCACAAGGTGTTCCCGACGCCGTCTGCAAAGGTTCGGCGGGGTGCCGAGGTCGTCCCGACGCCGTCTGCAAGGGTTCGGCGGGGTGCCGAGGTCGTCCCGACGCCGTCTGCAAGGGTTCGGCGGGGTGCCGAGGTGTTCCCGACGCCGTCTGCAAAGGTTCGGCGGGGTGCCGAGGTCGTCCCGAC
>CAMJQA010000063.1 GCA_946407895.1 uncultured Prevotellaceae bacterium | reverse complement strand
ATTTGTCCAAAGCAAGTTTGAGCGTTTCCACAAGCTTGTGGATTTGTCCAAAGCAAGTTTGAGCGTTTCCACTAGCTTGTGGATTTGTCCAAAGCAAGTTTGAGCGTTTCCACAAGCTTGTGGATTTGTCCAAAGCAGTTTTGAGCGTTTCCACAAGCTTGTGGATTTGTCCAAAGCGAGTTTGAGCGTTTCCACAAGCCCGTGGAATTGTTCAGAGGAAGATTTCATAGCAGAATTGGGCGCATAACCAAAAGGCCAGCGGCCCGTGGCTAAAGAAACTCCAATAGAATATAAGCTACAAAATACTTTCATGATGTTTGAATAAAGGTTTCGCCTGCAAATATACATAATTTTTATATATATGCGCGAAAAATAAAGAAAAATATTTGCGAAAAGAAGAAATTTTTGCATTATAGCCCAATTATTCATATTTTTGCAAGCAGAAATGAATTAACTAAAGCAAAATGAAGGCAGCAGAGATTATAAGCTACATGGAAGGGCTTCGAAACGAGGAGCAGCGCAGGGTGCTGATGCGGTTCTTCAAGACCGGGCCCGGGGAATATGGAGAGGGCGACGAGTTCCTGGGCCTGAAGGTGCCGCAGACGAGGGAGGTGGTAAGGATGACCGTTGGCGACACGCCGGCGGGTGAGATTGCAGAGCTGCTGGCAAGCAGATGGCACGAGGTAAGGCTCTGCGGGTTGCTCATGCTCGTCTGGAACTTCGAGAGGATGGCGATGAAGCGGATGGCAGACGACGCAGAGGCCATGGCGAGGCGCGACGAGCTGGTGCTGACGTACCTGGAACATGCCGACAGGGCCAACAACTGGGACCTGGTTGACCTCACGGCGCCAAAGATACTGGGCCACTGGCTGATGCTGCCCTCCGCGCTCGGAGGCAGGGCGTACAAGACGCAGGTGCTCGACCGGCTGGCAGCCAGCCCCTGCCTGTGGCGGCAGCGGATGAGCATAGTCTGCACATGGAAGCCCTTGCAGATGGGCGATGCCTCGTGGTGCCTGCGATATGCCGAGCTCCACCTGCATCACAGCCACGACCTGATGCACAAGGCCGTGGGCTGGATGCTCAGGGAGATGGGAAAGCGCGTGGGCATGGACCTGCTGCGCGATTTCCTCAGCCGTCACGCCAGGGAAATGCCGCGCACAATGCTTAGGTACGCCATCGAGCGGATGGACGAGGGCGAGCGACAGCAATGGCTCTGCTCCTCACGCGAAGTATAGCCCGCCCTACCGCAAACGGACAGAAAAAACCCACCGGCAAGACCGATAGGCCCGAAACAGGACAGAAAAAGACACAAAGGCAAGACCGATAGGCCCGCAACGGGACAGAAAAAGCCCCATCGGGATGTCCGATGGGGCCAACAGTGATTATGAAAAAATTCTCCGGAGACCGGAGGGGCCTAAAAAGGAGTATGCAATTCAGGCTTTACGTCAACAGCGTCAGTGCAAAGCGAACGCCCTTGGTGAACTCCGGGTCTATGTCGAGTTCGCCGTTCATCTTTGCAGCCATCTGCTTGCATATAGGCAGTCCAAGGCCGTCGCCCTCGGTGAGGTCTCGAATCTCAAGGAAGGGTTTGAAGACGTCCTGTCGTTTCTCTGGCGGTATGGTGCTTCCGGTGTTCGAAACCAGGAACTGGTGCTTCTTTGCACTGCGCTTGCGGTAGTCGAGGCGTATGTGTCCGCCCTCTGGGGTGTACTTGGCGGCGTTGCGGAGCAGGTGGCGCAGTATGCGGGCGACGTAGTCGGGGTTGATGGCGGCGCTCATGGCCGGTGCATCAACATTCAGAACCACTTCGGGCCGCACCTGGTCGCGTATCTCGTCCATGAGGCCCTGGCAGAAGGGCTGCAGCTTCACCTCCTCCAGCTCCACGCGCTCATCCATGGTCGACTCCAGGTGCGAGAGCTCCTGTATGTGTCCGGCGAAGGCCTGCAGGGCCCTTACCTCGGGCAGCTTGGCGTCGAGCTTCTCCAGCGTGGGCCTCAGCTGGGCCGATATGTTGCTGATGAACTGGGCCTTCAGGGCATTGTTCTCGTTGGCCAGCCGCACGTTCTTCTTGAGCCTGCGGTTGCGGTAGATAAGCCTCAGCGTCCATAGGAAGCCCAGCACCAGGGCTGCGGCCAGGCCCGCGGCCAGCACGCAGAGGGCTACTATGATGCCATGCCTGGTTGCCAGCGAGCGATCCTTCCGTGCTATCAACTCCTCGCCCTCCGCTATCTGCTTCTGCAGGGCTGCCAGCTCGTCGGCCTTCTTCTGGGCGTACACGGAGTCCTTCCACGCCACGTAGCCGCTGTACGCTTGCGCCACGAGGCCCGCACTGCCCGACTTGGTGCCGTTCGCAATCAGCGTTTTGTACACGTCCTCCACCTTGTCGTACTCCTTTTCGGCCGTCAGCTTGGCTGCCATCTGCCGGAAGATGGCGTTGCCCTGGGCCGTCTGGCCGAAGGTGTAGTAGAGCACGGCCTTGTTGTAGAGGAGGTCGCTCCTCAGGGCCTCATCGCGGGCGGCCTCGGCCAGCTGCTCCATCTGTGCGAGCTGTTCCTGAGCGCTGGCGTTTTTCTTCAGCTTCATGTATATCTTCATGCGCTCGCGGGCCGTCTGGTAGTGCAGTGCGGCCGCTTCGGCGCCCTCCCGGGCCGAATCGATGCTGTGGTCGATGCTGCGGAGCAGGTCGAAAGCCTCCTTGTAGTAGTTCTCGCGGTAGTAGAGGGCCGTACCGCGTATTCCGCACTCCACACCCGCGCCGAGCTGGCCCCGCCGGGCGTAGTCCTCGTAGGCACGTATGAAGTGAAAGCGCGCACTGGCCACATTGCCCTTCTCATCGGCAGCCTCAGCCTTCTGCTGCAACTCGCTCTTCTGCTCCTGGGCATAGGTACCCGCCCACAGGCAGAAAAGGCTCATAACCATGATAAAAAGTCTCTTATACATAATGAATATTCCTTAATTTCTACCAATTCCATTGCAAAAATACGCCATTCTATCTGCTTTTCCAAATGAATCGGCCGTTTTCTGCACATTAAACCCTCACTTTTGCCCGTCAGGAGGCAAAATCGCGGCTGAAACGCCTCGTCAACCACCGCCGGAGCGGCTTGTCGTAGTATTTCATCAGCAACCATGCCAGTACAAGGCCGGCGCACAGAGGCAGGAGCGCCATCTGCCAATGGTCGAACACCTTCTGCATCGGCAGGGGCTCGCCCCCGAAGCCCAGATAGAAGAAGAAAAGGCTCATGAACGGGTAGTGCACGGCATACAGGGGATAGCTCAGGTCGCCCAGCCACCCGCTCACCCTCGAGGCCCGCTCCGAAGTCTCCAGGTCCGAGGCCGCAAGCCATACAAGCCCGGGGAAAAGCAGAATCACTACCGCCGAGTCCACCAGTCCGTTCATCCACGCAGCCTGCTCGCCCCCAACCTGAGGCAGCAGCCCTACGCCCACCACAATCAGGCTGCTCCACCAGAAGGTGCCCCTCATCCCCGCGGCGGGGCGGAACCTCCTGGCCATCAGCATACCCGTGCTGTAGGGAAATAGCATCCTCACCAGACCCTGCCACCAGCCCCCGTCAGCCGCCGACCAGCCTACACCCAGGTAGCCAAGCCCCGTGGCAGCATGCACAACCAGGCACCCCGACACGAAGGCAACCACAGCCAGCCCGCGGCAGCTCAGGCGCCGCAGCAGCAAGGCGTAAAGCACATTGCCGATGTATTCGTAGAAGAGCGACCAGTACGGGCCGTTCAAGGGAAAGAACTCGCCGAACCCGCGAACCTCCGTGGGCCACCCGGGAAGGGCCGGAACCATGAAGAGCATGCCCAAAAGCGCCAGGAGAGTCCATCCCATCGACACAGGCGTGCCGTCCCACTTCACGCCGCCCGCTGCCAGGAAGCACAAACAGCCCACCACCGCCCCGCAAACAACCATCGGGTGCAGGCGAATCAGCCTCCGCCGCAGGAAACCGCCTACCGTAAGCCCCCTCTCCCATCGGTCGTCATAGGAATAGCCTATCACAAACCCCGACAGCACAAAAAAGAAGTCAACAGCCAAATAACCATGCGGAAGAATGTTCGCCTGGCACGCGTCAAACACATGAAAGACCAGTACCATCAGCGCGGCAACCCCGCGAAGCCCGTCCAGTATCTCATAATGAGGTTTACTCTGAAATGAATCCATCATCTGCTATCTATATATCGTTAAAACTTTCGTGCGTACTCTCTATCTCTATGAACCTACAAGTATTGTCCGTACTTTCCATCTCTATTGTCCGTACTCTCTATCTGTATCGTCCGTACTCTCCATCTCTATATCGTTACAAGTATTGTCCGTACTTTCTATCACTATGAAATGTCCTTTTGCTACAAGAAAAGTATCCGATTAAAACTTTTTTACTCAAAGAACCTTTGAAATCAAATGCAAAATTAATATAATTTGAGGGTTTAGACTTTTTTTTCGCCAAAATGTTTCGCTATATCGGAAAAAAGGTGTTAATTTGTACCACAATAGCACATGAATTAACAAGAATATACAATAAAGGAATAATATAAGCATTATGAAAAAGTATTTAGGTATCATCCTCATCGTTTTAGGTGCATTACTGTTAGTCATCAGTTATCTCACGAAGGAACTTGTGGACTACAACTGGTATCAGGTTCTGTGTCTGCTGCTCATCATAGGCGGCATCATCACCCATATCGCCGTCACGAAGAAAGAGGCATAGCACACACACACTGACAGAGAAAAAAACGCCGGTAGGAGCCGGATTCTGAATCCCCCTCACTGCGCGGCAAGACGAAGAAGCAATTTCGCATAGAACGGCACGAAGAGATAAAGCGGGCACACACCTTTAGCGAACAGCCCGGAACGCCCCAGAGTGACCGTCTGTGCGAAATTGCAGTATAAGCCCTATTCTCCCACTTTTTTTTTCAGGATCAAGTTAAACCTTTGTATGATTTGTCAGTCTTATATGCAGACGTACAAATAATACAATCAGAGTAAACCCATGCGACAAATCAGCAAACTAATCTGCTTCGCGGTCATATCGCTTCTGAGCATCGAAGCAAGAGCACAGTTCACCGACGACGACGAAACCTCAGACGACCTCGGTCTATATTACGACGAGGACGAGGAGGAAAAGCCCCAGCACAAGGAGTACAAGAACATGATCGACCTGCAGTACACGCCATCAAGGTACACCTTCCATGGCGCTACGGGCAGCATTGCCACACAAGGCTTCGCACTGGGCTGGGCACGCTCCATCCAGGTCACCGAGGATACCCCTCTGTTCGTCGAGCTCGGAGCACAGATGAAATACGACTTCGCCGGCGAAGACCCCGGCCATCAGAACGCATCCTACCGCCAGCTGTCCTTCCGCATCCCGGCAAACGTCGTTTACAAGTTCTACCCATCCCCCACACGGAGTTTTGCCCTGGCTCCCATGGCCGGCATCTTCTGCCAGGTAAGGGCAATGGGAAAGGAGAAGCTGAACGGACAAAGCCGCAACATCACCGACAACGGCAACGACAATACAACCGGCGCCGTATGGAAACGCTTCCAGCTGGGATGGCAAGCCGGACTGAAATTCTACTGGGACCGCTACTACTGCGGCTTCACCTATGCCCAGGACTTCCCCGACAGGCTCGTCAACGACAACTCCGTGGACTCCAGCCTTGGCGAAGACAAACTGATATGCCGCATGCATGAATACAGCGTACACATCGGCATCTGCTTCTGACCACACGGTCATGACATAAAGTATGAGCCCGGCACAACACCGGGCTCATACTTTTTTTTATAGCTCATGTCACTGCGGGGCCGCATTCACCCTGCAACGCCAAGGGAGAGCCTACTCCTCCACCAGGTTGGGAACAATCAGGCGATATCCCTTACCGTGAACATTATTTATCTCAATGGCAGGATCGTCCTTCAGATGCTTGCGCAGCTTCGTGATATACACATCCATGCTGCGCGCATTGAAGTAGTTGTCGTCAATCCAGATCGTCTTCAGGGCCAGTTCGCGCTCCAGGACCTCATTGGCATGCGAGCACAGCATCGTAAGCAGCTCGCATTCCTTCGTGGTCAGCTTGGTCTGCTTGTCACCGATAGTAAGAACCTGGCGTTGCGTGTCGAAGGTGAACTGACCCAACTGGTAGCGTGTGGCAGTCCGCTGGTTCTTGCCCTTCACACGGCGCAGGATGGCCTCCATGCGATAAACCAGTTCGTCCATCGAGAAAGGCTTTGTCAGGTAGTCGTCAGCACCAAGCTTGAATCCCTCCAGGATGTCGTCCTTCAGGTTCTTGGCCGTCAGGAAAATAATAGGAACCTCAGCATTAATCATACGTATCTCCCTGGCCAGGGCGAAACCGTCCATCCTGGGCATCATCACATCCAGAAGACACATGTCATACTTACCCTTCATAAAGGCTTTGTAACCAGACTCTCCATCCAGGAATAATTCGGCATCATAGCCCTTGGCCTGCAGATATTCCCGAACCAACATGCCCAGACTCTCCTCGTCCTCGCATAGTAAAATGTGCAACTTGTTTTCCATAACTCTTTCTTTATTTATTATTATACATTATTATATATATCACTTAATCCTTTGAAGTCGGCATCGAAATAACGAACTTGGTTCCCTGACCCAGCTCACTGTTCACGCGGATTGTGCCATGGTGCAGCTCCACCATTTTCTTCACGTATGCCAGTCCAAGCCCAAAGCCCTTCACATTATGCCTGTTTCCGGTATGCACGCGGTAGAACTTGTCGAAGATGCGCTTCAGGTCATCCTTCTGAATGCCGATGCCATTGTCCTGCACACTGATGCACAGATTCTCGCCCTGGTTCCATGTGGAAACCTTCAGATGCAGGTCCACATCCTCGCGCTTGTACTTAACCGCATTGTCCATCAGGTTGAAGATGATATTCGTGAAGTGCATCTCATCAGCATTCACGAAGGGGTCAAAAGCCTCCAGGCTCGTATCAATCGTCCCGCCGCTCTGCGTCACCTTCAGCGAGAATGTCTGCACCACGGTGTCTATCAGCTCGTTGGCATCTATCTCATTCAGTTTCAGCGCTATATTATTATGGTCAAAGAGACTCATCTGCAGTACCTTCTCCACCTGGAAGCGCAGGCGGCGTGTTTCGTTATTGATAACCCCGCCCAGCCGCTCGTAGGTGTCGGCCGACTTAACCACCGACTTGTCAGCCAGCATCTGCGCTGCAATGGAAATGGTCGAGATAGGCGTCTTGAACTCATGCGTCATATTGTGTACAAAGTCGTTCTTCATCTCGGTCACCTTCTTCTGCCGGACTACAAGGTAAACCGTAATCATGAAGGTAATGAAGAGGATGAAGGTGAAGACCATGGCAGGTGCCACATATCCGGCCACACCCTGTATGTATCGCTTCTGGTTGGGGAAGTGCAGTTGCACGTATCCCATCTGTCCGGTGGGGTCACTGCGAAAAAGCACCTGGGTATAGGGGTTCTCACCGTTCCGCTTGGGACTGTAATCCTGACATCTGTACACCTCGCGTCCGTCTGAGGTATAGACCGCGAAGTGGAAGGGAATGGTTATGCCGTTATTCTGTAGGGCCACTCGCAGGTTATATTCCAGGAATAGGGGGTCCAGGCGGTCGCGGAAATTCAGGTCACTGGCGGTGTACATCACGGCATAGATAACCTCGTCCAGAATACCGCGTTCATAGACATAGGCATCGCGCACATGCTCTTGCAGGCCAGCCATGGCACGGGCCAGCTGGTTGGGACGCGGCATCGTCAGGGAGCTGGGGAAACGAGACGGGTGCTTGCCTACCTTCTGGAACGGCGAGCCATACTTCAGCATCGTGGAGTCCAGCTGGAAGAGGAACTCATTCGAGTTCGTCGAGTCGCGTCTCTGCTCATCTATCTTATCCTGTTCATGCTGCTTCAGCACAGACTGCAGGTAGCGAAAGGTCTCGTTCTTCTCCAGTTCACGAGAGGCCTGGTCCAGGCTGCGCAACACATTCTCATCAAACTGCTCGCGCCGCATCTTCACCATCTCTGCCGCATAACGGCTCTGCAAATAGAGCAGCGACAGGAACGAGAAGCCTATGACTATACATATAATCCAAATCCAACTGCGTTTCATAATGGCAAAAGTAGTCAATTGTTAATAATTAAAGAAAAATCGGCACAGAAAACTGCGCCGATTTTAACTTTATTAACACTACACCGCTTGTGTAGTTATCAATTTCACAAGTACAGCATATATTACTCCGTCTGTGTTGCCTGATACTCGGCAACCAGCTTGGTCTGCACGTCGGCAGGTACCAGTTCGTAGGACGAGAAGGTCATCACGAAGCTGGCACGACCACCTGTGAGACTGCTCAGAGCGGTGCTGTAGCTAAGCATCTCCTTCTGAGGCACCTTGGCCGACAACTTCTCATAGCCGCTCTCGCTGCTCATACCCATTATCATGGCACGACGTCCCTGGAGGTCACCCATCACATCACCCATCTTGTCACTGGGCACCAGCACTTCTACGTCGTAGATAGGCTCCAGAATCTTCGGACCGGCTTCCTTGAAGGCCTGTGCAAAGGCCTGACGGCCTGCCAGCATGAACGAGAGCTCGTTGCTGTCCACGGGGTGCATCTTACCATCATATACGATTACGCGCACGTCACGCGCATAGCAACCGGTCAGCGGGCCTTGCTCCATGCGCTGCATGATACCCTTCAGTATTGCAGGCATGAAACGTGCATCGATGGCACCACCCACAACGCTGTTGATGAAGACCAGCTTGCCGCCCCACTCAAGATCAATGGTCTCGGTGCTCTTGGCATTGATGCGGTACTCCTGACCACCGAAGCGATAAACCTCGGGATCGGGCATACCATCGTAGTAAGGCTCCACAATCAGATGAACCTCACCAAACTGGCCGGCACCACCCGACTGCTTCTTATGACGATAGTCGGCACGTGCAGCCTTCGTAATGGTCTCGCGATACGGAATCTTGGGCTCGTCAAAGACAATCTGCAGTTTCTCGTTGTTCTCCATTCTCCACTTCAGCGTACGCAGGTGGAACTCACCCTGTCCGTGAACCAGAATCTGGCGCAACTCCTTGCTCTGCTCAATCTGCCACGTGGGATCCTCCTCACGCATCTTCTGCAGGGCATTCATCATCTTCTCAGTCTCCGACTCGTTGACGGCACGAATGGCACGGCTATACTTGCTGTTAGGATACTTAATGAAGCTAAAGCGGTTGTCGCAATCCTTGCCATTCAGCGTATTGCCCGTCTTCACATCCTTCAGCTTCACGGAGCAACCGATATCACCGGCCACCAGTTCTTCCACCTTGAAGCGGTTGGCACCGGCACATACAAACAGCTGGGCCATTCTCTCCTTGCTGCCGCGGTCTGCATTCGTCAGGTCATCACCCTCGTGAACCTTACCGCTCATCACCTTGAAGTACTGCACCTCACCAATATGGGGCTCAACGGCAGTCTTAAAGAAGAACAGACTGGTAGGACCGTTTGGATCAAGCTTCACTTCCTCACCGGCTGTATTAGCCACACAGGGCATATCGGTTGTGAAAGGCACCACATTGCCCAGGAACTCCATCAGACGGCGCACGCCCATGTCCTTGCCTGCGCATACACAGAATACGGGGAACATGCCGCGTGAAGCCAGACCCTTACGGATGCCTTCGCGCATTTCGTCCTCTGTAAGGTCTTCACTCTCAAAGAACTTCTCCATGAGGGACTCGTCATGTTCAGCTGCTGCCTCAATCAGGGCCTTGTGCATCTCTGTTGCCTTGTCCATCTCACTTGCTGGGATGTCCTCAATAGTAGGCGCACCGCCATCAGGACCCCAACTGTATTTTTTCATCAACAGAACGTCAATAATGGCATTGAAGTCCGGACCGGTCTTCACGGGGTACTGCACGGGCACCACCTTTGAACCGTATGTATTAGTGAGTTGCTCCAGCAAAGCATCATAGTCACAATTCTCGTCGTCCAGCTGGTTCACCAGGAATATAACTGGCTTGTTCAGCTTTTCGGTATAGCGGAAATGGTTCTGCGTACCAACCTCTATACCGGCACTTCCCTTGAGCAGGATAACGGTGGTGTCGGTGATGTTCAATGCAGTAATGGCAGCACCTGCAAAGTCATCGCTACCCGGGCAGTCGATGATGTTCAGTTTCTTGCCGTTCCACTCTACATGGAATACTGTGGAGAAGACGGAATAGCCGTACTCCTGCTCCACGGGGAAATAGTCACTAACCGTGTTGTGCTGCGAAATACGTCCACGACGTTTGATGATACCAGCTTCATACAATAAGGCCTCGGTCAGAGTTGTCTTTCCTGCGCCATCATTACCCAGCAAGGCAATGTTCTTAATCTCGTTCGGTTGATAAGTTTTCATCTTTTTAAGTAGTATTTTTTGTTAGAAATTTGCAAATTCGGGCATAAATTTACTGCATTTTTGCGACATGGCAACAAAAAAAGGATATGTTTTATAACACAAAACAGGAAAAAGGGGAATTTCCGCACCTTCTCAGCGCATTAAGTCGCTTATTATATCGTTTGAAACGAATATACCACTGCCTGAAAGACGCAATTTTCCACCTTCCAACACCATTTTGCCACTTTTCAGGTGTGGTTGGGCTTGACCGATGCAATATCGCATATCTTCGGGCGTCATTTTCTGCAGGTCTATACCCTTGCTGGTGCGCAATCCGGTCATGACATACTCATCATATAATTCCTCGTCGGTAAGTGTCTCCCCGCTATGTGGCACATCACCTTCCGATGCAACGTACGCCAGCAAATCACATTCGTTCCACCGGCGCGTCCTCTGCCCGTCATACGAATGGCCCCCTGGTCCGAAGCCATAATATGGTATTTGCTCCCAGTAGCTGCTGTTATGGCGCGAGTGGTATCCGGGACGGCTGAAGTTGGATATCTCGTAGTGTTCAAAGCCCCTCTGCCGGGCATTTTGCATCAGCTTAAGGTACATCTGCAGTGACAGTTCCTCATCAGCCTCCTCCACCTGCCCCGCTTCCAACATACGAGCCAGCCTTGTCCCGCTTTCAAAGCTAAGCGCGTATGCACTGAGATGCTTTATAGGCTGAGTCAGCGCTATATCCAGGTCATGCAGCCACATATCCATGGTCTGTCCGGGTAAGCCGTAAATCAAGTCTATGCTAATGTTTGTATAGCCGTGTTCCACGCAGTTGGAAATGGCCTGTAGGGCCTGCATACCGTTATGCCTGCGCTGCAGGAAATGCAACAGGGTGTCATCAAACGTCTGCACACCCATACTAATACGGTTTACCGGTGTCTGACGCAGCCCGTCAAGCCACTGCGGGGTCACGTCGTCAGGATTTGCCTCTATCGTCACCTCAGCATTTTCCGACAGGCTGAAGTACCTGTTGACGGCACTGAAAACGCTATGCAGCAAAACCGGGGGTAGCTGGCTTGGTGTTCCGCCGCCCAGATACAACGTGTCTATACGTGTGGGGGGCAGGCCTGCACGGCGTACAGCTATCTCACGTTCCAGCGCAGACACATACTGCGCCATCCGCTCATGACCGTATGTTGTGGAGTAGAAATCGCAATATATGCATCGCGACTGGCAAAAGGGCACATGAATATATACGCCGGCCACTAATCTCGCATCTCTTGGTACAGGATTTCGTAGAAACAGGGATACACGCCTGCCGTCGAATTGGGGTGTCCCTCGGAGTGTGGCACGATGAGCCTCACCTTGGCAATGCCCTCATCACTGGCCACCTGACGTGCTATATTCACATAGGTCAATGGCACCAGCATGCCATTGGGTACGGTGTTGGCGTTGCCGGTACCATTGCCGATATAGGTCATATACATGGCGCCGCCTTCATTTACCGTCGTATTGAAGGTGCCCGTTATCGTGCCCGAGTTATTGGTCACATCCAGTATGTCCGGGTTCGTATGCCAGAAATTCACATCGCTTCTCAGTTGCAGGCTGTCACCCAGGATGTTATATTCCACAAAGCGGCATATCAGACGTTTGCTCTCGCCTCTCTTCAGCTTCTCCCCTACGCCCTTACGCACGATTTGCATATAAATGCCCGAACCGTCAAAAAGCACGTATTCATTCTCATCATTATGGGTCAGGGAGTCCTGGGCATAGAACTGGTCCTCTGTGATGACTTTGATGATTCCCACGTGGCACACCGTATCGCCGTCGGCATCCAAAATGGCGGCATCACGCTTCAGGAAAGCCTCTATGGCCTTGCGTTCCTTCACCTTCTTGTCGGCATATGTCTCATCGTCATGACATGCAGTCAGCCACACGCACACCGCCAGTCCTAAAAATAAATACGATAACTTTTTCATTTATTTCCTTAATATAATTCCGCTATACTTTTAATCTATACTCATTACTTCAGCAGAGGGGCAAACTTACGCACGGCTTCGTCCACACGCTTCAGGGCATCCTCCATCGTGCCCTGCAAGCGCCCCCCGCTTGCATTCTTGTGCCCCCCGCCATTGAAAAACTCTGCAGCCATCTCATTACAAGGGAAGTCATCCACGCTGCGGAGGCTCACCTTAACGACACCCGGCGTCTCGGTATCCTCGGTCAGGAAGATACTCAGCCTCAAGCCCTGAATCTGAAGCGGCATGTTAACCAGGCCTTCCGTATCGCCATTCTTTGTCGAGAAGAGTTTGCGCTCCTCATTCGTCAATGTCATCACACTGGCATGCAGGCCATTCAGCATCTTCATCTTTACATACAGCATATAGCCATGCAGGCGCAAACGTGCGGGTGAAGCTGTCCAGTACACGTTTCTGTAGATACGGTCCTTGTCAATGCCTCTCGACAAGAGATGGCTTATGCATTCATAGATGACTGGCCGGCCCGATGCATAGGTGAAGGCCCCGGTGTCACACATCATAGCGGCATACAGGCAGGTACTCTCCTCTACACTCAGATTCTCTATCTCACCCATTTGCCAGAACAGGTGGCACAGCACCTCGCCCGTGGCACACATTTCAGGATGCGATATAACCGTCTGGCAGAAGTCACCGGGGTTCATATGATGGTCTATCATAACCTTTGGTGCCTGGCTCTCAAGCACCGCGGTTTCCAGTCCCATCAGGCGCTTTGAGTCATTCAGGTCAAGAATCATGATAAGGTCTGCGGCCTTCACGATGGCTGACGATGCCTCTTCCTGCTTGGCATACACATTGACTTGCTGGGCACCCGGCATCCAGTGCAGGAAATCCGGAAACTGATTGGGCACCACTACATGGCATTCCTTGCCATGCCGCATCAGGAAGTGCATAAGGGCAAGCGATGCACCAATGGCATCACCGTCCGGATTCACATGTGCACATATTACGATGTTGTGCGATGCCTCAATCAACGACTGGAGCTTACTCAGCTCCTTATCTTCTATCAGTTTTACCATAATCAGCATGCAAAATAAACACTTTTATCACAATTTGGCAAATGCGAGGCACGAAAAATAAGGTTATTGGATGGTTATTTCGGAGAAAAGCCTTATTTTTGCACCCAAAAACAAATCAACACATGAAATCAGACCTCAGAATCGTCTATATGGGAACACCGGATTTCGCCGTACCCGCATTAAATCGTCTGCTCACCCAGAATTACAACGTCGTAGGCGTGGTAACAACGCCCGACCGTGCCATCGGACGCCATCATGAAGCATTGCAGGCATGTCCCGTCAAGCAGTTTGCCGAGGCACACGGATTACCTGTCCTCCAGCCCGAGAAGCTCAGGGATGAATCCTTCCTGGCTGATCTGCGTGCCTTGAAAGCCGACTTACAGGTGGTCGTCGCCTTTCGCATGTTGCCGGAAGTGGTGTGGGACATGCCACGGCTTGGCACGTTCAACCTTCATGCGGCACTGCTGCCGCAGTATCGGGGGGCAGCCCCCATTAACTGGGCCGTCATCAATGGTGAAAGCGAGACGGGCCTCACCACATTCTTCTTAGACCATCAGATTGACACGGGACGCATCATCCTGCAGGAACGTGTTCCTATTGGCGAAAATGATACGGCAGGAGATGTTCACGACAGGCTGATGATGCTGGGTGCCGACATGGTACAGCGCACCATAGACCTCATTGCCCTGGGCCAAGCCACAGCAACGCCGCAGGAACAGTTTCTCACTGACGAGCCCCTTCATCCCGCGCCCAAGATATTCCACGAGACGTGCCAGATTCACTGGAACAGCCTCACCACCCGCAGGGCTTACGACTTCATCCGTGGTCTGTCGCCCTACCCTGCCGCATGGACTACGCTGCACCTGCCGGCCGGCACGGAGCAAACGGTGAAGATATTCCGCACGTCCTGCCACATACAGCCACAGACACTGCCTGTCGGCACACTTATCACCGACAACAAGTCCCACTTGCGTGTTGTCCTCTCTGATGGTTACCTGAGCATCCACGAACTCCAGCTTGCAGGAAAGAAGCGGATGTCCACAGCTGATTTTCTACGCGGAACACGCATCGAAGGGGCTTTTTTTACTGACAAAACAGCACTTTCAAGCCCTCAACAGTAAAAAAACGCTGAAAAATTTGGCGGATAACGCGAAAATTGCGTTCTTTGCACCCGATAAATCAAATTTTATAAACAATTTAAACTGCAATTGCCTATCGAGAGAACATTACACCGAACCAAGTAATTGAAGCGTAATGAACGATCTTAATACAATGACCGACTACGAATTGGTCTCGTTGTACGAACAAGGCAATGACAGTGCTTTCGACATCATACTCAAACGTCATCAGGATTATGTATATTCCTACATAACCTTTGTCGTTCATAGTGAAGACCGTGCTGAAGACATCTTCCAGGAGACCTTCACGCGGGCCATCATCGCCATCCGCAGCCACAAGTACCAGACCACTGGTAAGTTCAGTGCCTGGCTCATACGCATAGCACACAACCTCATCGTTGACCAGCTGCGCAACGAAGAAGAGATTCATACAATATCCCGCGAAGACTTCCCGCGCGACATCACTGACAGCCTGCGATACAGCGAGGGCTCTCTTGAGACCAAGATCATCGAGCAGCAGAACATCAAGACTCTTCGACGCCTGCTGTCCTATCTGCCCGAGAGTCAGCGCCAGGTTGTCATCATGCACTTCTACGAGAACCTCACATTCCGCGAGATTGCCGAGAAGACAAACGTATCCATAAATACCTCCCTGGGACGCATGCGCTATGCTCTCATCAACTTGCGTAAACTCATCCAGAAACATCAAATTTCATTAGTGGGATAATTTTTTTCCTCTTACGCACAATAAAAAGGCACTTTTGCACGTTTTCATAATAAAGTGTAACCTGAAAATGTACTTATCAGTGCCTATGGAACAAACTTTACCCCTCCCCTATCTGCAGCCCAGTACAGCCGTACTGGCCCGTGTGCGCCAGTTTGCCCGCAACTTCCGCCCACAAAGTGTCAACCTCTTTTGCACTGACACCGCATCATGATTGCCCCTTCACTTCTCGCAGCTGATTTTGCACGTCTCCAGGCTGAGATGGAATGGTTCAACCGAAGCGAGGCTGACTGGCTTCACCTGGACGTCATGGACGGTGTCTTCGTGCCCAACATCTCTTTCGGTTTTCCGGTCATGAAGGCTGTTGCCCGACTATGCCAGAAGCCTCTCGATGTCCATCTGATGATTGTGCAGCCCGAGAAGTTCATCCCCGAGGTGAAGTCGTTGGGCGCCCATATCATGAATGTCCACTACGAGGCATGCACCCACCTGCATCGCGTCGTCCATCAGATACGCGAGGCCGGCATGTCGCCTGGCGTCACCCTTAATCCGGCTACGCCCGTCAGTGTACTCGAGGATATCATCTGCGATGTGGACTTGGTTCTCCTCATGAGCGTGAACCCGGGATTCGGTGGCCAGAAGTTCATCACTCACAGCGTGGACAAGGTTCGCCAGCTAAGGGCACTCATCCAGAAGCATGGCAGCAACGCACTCATTGAAGTTGATGGCGGCGTGAACCTGGAGACGGGGCTGCAACTGCGTCAGGCTGGAGCCGACGTACTGGTGGCCGGCAGCTTTATCTTCCATGCTGCCGATCCCATCAAGGCCTGTCGCCAGCTACGCTCTTTATGATTGTACGCCTGCCTCTCGTCTGGGCTTCCATTCTCTTCATTGCTGGTATTCTGGCCGGACATTTCTGGCCTTCTATGTTGTGGCTGCCCTTGGTCTTCCTCACCCTGCTTGCCATCATGCTTTGCAGGCATCGGCATCATGCCCCCGACGTTCTCACTGTCCTGTTCTGGGTGCTGTTGGGTGCTGCAAGAATCTGTGCCGGCAGTGTTGCCCCTGAAATGGAAGGGAGGAGCCCTGCTGTGCTGTCTGGCATACAGGCGCACATGCAGCAACGGGCTGACCGTCTGGTAGCCCGATTGCAGGATGCTGGATTGGAAGGCGAGCCGCTGGCTCTTAGCGCAGCACTGCTTTTAGGGCAGAGACAACTGCTGCAACGCAACACACGCCAGGCTTATTCACAAGTGGGCGCCAGTCATCTGCTGGCCCTGAGCGGCATGCACCTGGGCATCCTCTATGGTCTGCTCTACATGCTGCTGTTGCGGTGGAGCCGCCACGGACCGTGGCGATGGCACGTCCTCCCGCCTGCCCTCTTGCTCATCTGGGGATACGCTCTGCTAACGGGCTTGTCTCTTTCCCTTGTACGTGCTTCCATAATGCTCAGCGTCTTTACCGTTGGCACTCTGGCCGAGCGGCGCCAACCGCCCATACACCTGCTGGCACTCAGTGCGCTTGTCATTCTCATGTGCAGTCCCCATGCCCTATTCGACATCGGTTTCCAGCTCTCCTTCCTGGCCGTTCTCTTCATCATCCTCATCTACACGCCATGGCAACAGTATCTGTATGACCTGCCCGGCCATTGGCTATGGGAGGTGCTTGGTGTCTCACTGGCGGCCTGGCTGGGCACTGCCCCATTAGCCACGTACTATTTCCATACGCTGCCCCTCACGGGATTCCTGCTCAATCCTGTGCTTATTCCCCTCACCACGGCTATCATCTACCTGGGATTGTCCACCTTATTACTGCCTATGGTATATCCCCTGACCTGGCTCCTTACCCAGGCCATCATGGTGCAGACGTGGATTATACGCCAGTGGGGAGCCTTCGACTGCCTTGTCTTGCACAATCTCTATCCGGCTCCTCTGGCTGTAGTCCTTATTTATGCCCTGCTTATCATCGCCAGCCTGCGGATAAAAGCTACTTTAGCCTTATCTTCAGAATATTGATGGAGTAAGCCGGCACGTTGAAGGTTACCCGTGCGCCCGATGTGGCTTTGGCTTCAGCTGGCGTTGGGGTTATATTCGTCGGGTTGTCCAGCGTATTCTCGTCTTCTCCACTTTCAGAAGACAGGCGAATGAGCGATACGGCATCCTTTTCAGCGGTGTTGACAGCACAGTTCTTCAGGTTGAGCACACCGCCGGCCTGTCCCTCGCCCACATTCACTACCTTCACATACATCGTCTTTTCCTCCTCATTGATGGTGGTCGAGGCAAATACGCCTTCCATGCCCTGGTTCTTCTGTACCCGGCATTCGAAGTCCAGCTTTCCGTCTATAAAGCACTTCACGTCGTCACCGTCCACGTCTATCTGTATGTCGTACCATCGTCCGTCTTCTACGGCGAAAGGTTTGTCGGATGCCAGCTGGAACTTCCCGCCCAGGGTCTGTTCCACGTTGCTGCGCGTATTGCCCCATCCGCCTATGTTATACCACTGATAGTCCTGACTGCTCTTATACCCGAAGACCACCAGGAAGCCCTCTGCGCCGGCATCCTTCCGGGCCTGTACCTTGTAGGTATATTTCCTGGCACTTATCTCCTGCGGGCATACGCTTATAGCGGGCTGGTCCGCTGTCTTCTGGGATATCTCGCCTTCCGAGGCCTCCCATTTACCGCTCTGCGGCTCCCATTTGGCATAGTCGTCGATGGCAGTGGTCTGTCCGTCCACGATGAGCTGCGCATTGCGGAAGGTGGCGTTGGTATTCCATGTGCCCAGTCCCACCTGCACGGGTTTGGCTTCGCGCAGGGCCACATCCTCGGGCATAGCCAGCGAGTAGGTCCATTCGGTCTTCAGGACGCGGGTGCCGATGTTGTTGGGGAAAAGCTGCTGTACGTAGTACGATGGGGTGCCCATCACCTGATGCGAGTTGAAACGTATCATGTCAGGACGCCAACGGGCATCGTTCTCGTTGACGAAGATGGGGGCATACGAGTTCATGGCCACCACGTCTGAGTTGTTCTCCATACCCATCATGAAGACCGCCTCGCCAAGGGCAGCATTCAGGTTGCCAATCTCCCCAAAACCGTTCGTAACGGCATATTCGCCCACATAGATCTTATACTTCGAACGGTCGTAGCTGTCATATTTATTGAAACGGTCGGCAAACCACTTAGGATTGCGATAGTAGTGTTCGTCCACCAGTTCCACGGGATGTTCGTTTCTCCACGACGGGTCATCCGTGCCCCACGATTCCACGTTTCCTATGCAGTGCACATAGGGGTATCGTGCCTTTATGGCATCGTAGAACCGACGGTAACGGTCTGGATAATGGTCGCTCTGGTCGCGGTTATCGTCCATGAAGTGGTTATAGTTCTCGTTTCCAATCTCTATGTATTCCAGCCCGAAGGGTTCGGGATGCCCGTTCTCGGCACGCATCTTGCCATACGGGGTACTTGTATCGCCGTTGGCATACTCTATGGCATCCAGGCACTCCTGTATCCAGCCGTCTATCTGGTCGTATGGTGTACAGCCGCCGTGCCAGATACCCACATTCACCACGAACAACGGCTTGGCACCTATATCCTCGGCCAGCTGCAGGTATTCGTGGAAGCCTATGCCGTCACTGGTACGATAGCCCCAGTTCACATTGGCATGTCCCTCGCGCTGCTCTATGGGACCTATGGTACGTTTCCATCGGAAG
Source organism: uncultured Prevotellaceae bacterium (assembly GCA_946407895.1). GTDB lineage: Bacteria > Bacteroidota > Bacteroidia > Bacteroidales > Bacteroidaceae > Physcousia. Next base: position 4,219 of record CAMJQA010000063.1, on the reverse strand, counting down.
GCATTATCGGGGGTATGGCTACCCTCTACGAAGCAACCGCCGGGGAAACGCATGAACCGCGGATGCATATCAGCCAGCATCTGAGCCAGTTCCGGACGCATACCGTTCTCACGGTCCTTGAAGGTCGGTGGGAAGAGGCTTACTACATCCAACTGGAATTCGCCTGCCTGGTCAGCTGTAAGGGCAAACTCCGCCTTGGGGTCAGAACCCGTAGCCGCTATCGTGGCCGTGAACTTCTGCCATATAGAATTCAGCTGTACGTCTATCTGTGCCTGGCCCAGTTCCTTCCCGTTGGCCGACTGCAGCCGGGCCGTCAGTGCGCCCTTGAAGCCCTGGTCGCTCTTGGCCCAGAAAGACAGTTTGTAGGATGTGCCCTCCACGACATTCATCCCCCAGAAGCCTTCGTTTCTCACACCGTCGCCAGCCTTCGATGCAGTCACGCTTAGGGCATTATGCTGCACACTGTTCAGCAAGTTACGGTTCACAAGCTTCAGCGTAGCGTCGCCCACGCCAAACCAATTGCTCACATGTGCACTTGCCTGTCCGGCCTTCGCCTTGTCTTTATGCCCTCCCGTGCCAGGTATCGGATTGTCATCCTCAAACGAACGGTTACGGATCAGCTCGGCATACAAGCCACCATCAGCCGCATGGTTGATGTCTTCATAGAAGATGCCGTACAGCATAGGACTCACTTCCGGTCCCTTCTGGGTGGCATCCACATTGATGACCACTTGATGTTCATCCACTGAGTTACATGCAGCTAATAGCAGTGCCGCAGCAAAAAAGGTTTTCTTCAGGTGTTTCATTTTATCTCCGTTTCTGAAATGTTTTCCAACAAGTCCATGGGACATAGCCCATTACAGGCGCAAAGATATAACATTTTATCCGATTCCACAGAAATTTAACATTTTTTATGACACAAAGCCCTCATCCCTCACCCCCCATCCCATCAACTATAACCTATAACCTATAACCGATAACCGATAAGCTATCGCTCGGCTCTGCCGCTTCGCTAGTCGAAGAACCGATAACCCATAAAAAAGCGGACCGGAAGCATGGATATCATACTCCCGGTCCGCTCATCATAGCCAGGCCTTAGAAGTTCTGGCGAATGTCACCGGCCCACTCGGTATTCACGGTCACTCCGGTCACCGCAATTGACGATGAGGAGCCACCGCCTTCGAAGAATGCACCCGTGAGCCACGTAATTTTATTCCGCTCCATCTGCACATCAAAATCGCGAGTCTTCAGTTCATTGCCCGAAGCATCAAGCGCCGTTATCTTCAGCGAGATATTGTCCGAATCCTCATGCAGGAACGTGTAGAGGTCAAACTGCTTCTGCCCTTCAGTAACACTGAACGTCACCTTCTGCTTGCTGTTCACACTGCCATAGCCCGTGGAGGCGTCAAAGGCTCCCGAACCGCCTGTATAGTAGAACTGCATCTTAGCAACCTCTTCCGGATAATCATCGGTGATGATGACGCGGCAGAGCGAGACAATACGGTCAAGTGCCACCTGCATGTCCACCGGTTCCTCACCAATCGTTATCTCCTCACTATGCAGGAACGTATCGGAAAATCCCGTCGCATTCGTGAACTGTATCTTCGCAGGGTTTGTCATCGTGGGATTGGCTGAGGCACTATGCCCAAGAACCACCAACAGATATTTGCCTTCATCAAGCTGGAACGAAGCCGTGCCAAAGCCCGACTTGTCAGACGTCTGGTTCACCTGCTTCACGCGCGAACCATCCATATTATAAACCGCGAAGTTCAGGCGCGTGCAAGCCTCTGAGGCTGCTGTCCTCGTAAAAGCCTCAAATGCCGTCTTCTCAATCTGGAACACACTCACCCGCAGGTTGCCGTTCTTATCACCCGTACCCTCAATATCATCCGAGAAAACGACCTTTTCACATGACGAGAATGCCACAACAGCCACCACGAATATCAGTGCACATAAAGCACCTACTGAAATAAGATTCTTTCTCATTGTCCTATCCCCCTTATTTAAAACGTACCTTCATAAGCTGTTGACCAATCGGTCTCCAAGGTAAAGGCACCAGTTGCACGACCGTCATACATCGCTCCTTTAAGTATAGTAACCCGGTTGCGTTTGAAGGGCACATTCTCTGCCACCTTGCTGAAGATCACTTTATCGTCAGCGTCCAGCGTCTCGATGGTTACATTCATCGTCTCCTCATCGCCGGCAATAAAGAAGTTAACAGAGCATAGCGTTGTTTTTCCCACATCCGCAGTAACCGTCACGTCAGAGACAAGGCCTGCATCCGATGTGGCAAAGCCAGTAAGGGGGTTGAACGACTTGCCGCCTTTCGACAGAGATATACGTATCTTCTTAACATCTGCCGTGAGCTTATCCGACGACGATACGTTCAGTTTCGTTACAATACGGTTCAGCGTAGCCGTCAGGTCAACAGGCGTTTTAACGCTGACAACCACGTCCTGCGTATAGCAGAACAACTCGCGCGACTTATCCTCGCCAAACGAAACGTCTGACATGCTGTTAAACACCACGGGGTATTCGCTGTTGTAGCCGAGCACAATCATCTTGTAACTGCCCCCCGGCAGCGTCAGGCTGAAACTGCCAAACGTGGTGTACGTCGTGTTGTCAGCCTTCAGTTGCGTTGAGCAATAAGCCTGTGTCCCGTCAGAATTGTAGAACGCCAGAGTCAATGCTTTCACATTTTTGTAAGTCTCTGGACTCTCCACAGCACGCGTCGTTTCATCCGAGAAATCCTCCATCGACATGGAGAAATCTCCCACCCGCACCGTTACCGGTGTCAACGAGTCCTGCTGGTCCTCGTTCTGATTACTGATTGTTAGCTCACTCTCATTGCTGCAAGATGTTGCAGTCAGCAGCACCATGGCTGCCAAAAAGTTTAAAAATACTTTCATATTCTTCTCTTTATTTAAATAAAATTTTATTAAAATAATATAATGAAACAAGTATTTTTTATTACATATAATTAGAGCTAAAGGGCACGAATCTGCTCAACAGGCAGGCCTGTTGTACGACCTATTACATCCTCTGAAAGCCCTAAGGACTTCATTTTCTTCGCTATGTCAAGAGCCTTCGCCTTCTCACCTTCCGCACGACCCTCTACACGACCTTCCGCTCGACCCTCGGCACGACCTTCATCGCGAGCAGTATCCAGCACATCGTTCTGGACCATCACATTATCTACATGTCGGTCATAGGCACGGCGCTCAGCACTATCCAGTTTCAAATACTGTAACTTCTTACGGGCTGCCTGCAACCCTGGAGTTGTAGTGTCAGCCTTGATGTGGTCGTTCTTCAGGTAATCAAGCCATTCCTCCAATGGTGTGGTGGCCACACTATTGAATTCGTTGACACGGATGATGAAGTACTCAGGGAATATCTCCGAGGGACGACGCATCCGAATTGCATCACGATCTTTGGTACTGATCTCAAGCACATCGCCCGTATGGACGCCACGGAAAGTGGTTGTCCCATGATAGAGATAATCTGAACCACGACCTAAATCAAAGTAAAGGATGCTGATGGAATATACCTTTTTCACCTGGTCGTACTTTTGTCCCAGGTCAATATGTTCTGTGATTGTCTTAGCCACACCATAAAGGATACGTTCCAGGTAATAAAGTTCCCGCGTTAGCTGAATCTCCACAAGGATTATCTCGTCATTACTGTTCTTTGCTTTGATATCAACACGGTTAAACTTATCAAAAGGATCGTCTTGGTTACTCTCACTCTCAAGTAGCTCAACGATATGCACTGTTTCACCCAGAAGAACTGTAACCAGACCTTCCAGAACATCAAAATTGGCTTTGTCGCGAAGCATACGCTTAGCGGCCCAGTCGAATCGAATTATTGTATCTCTAATTATCATAACCAATAATTCTGATATTTAACTGGAGGCAAAAATACGAAAATTTCAATTATGCAAGAAAAAAAATGAATATTTTTTTCCTTAAACGTAAAAAAATTGCTTTTCCCATAAAAAAAAAGCCATCCATATCGCCTCATACTCACGTCCCACGTTCCATTATCAGTGCCCACCTGCCATACCTCACGGCAACCAGGTTCAAATGGTCGCAGGACTCAAGAGATCCGAGTAAGTGAATTCCAGATATTCTTGGGGTCGCTTAGCTCTCCCCCTAACATTATTAAGTTAACGTGAGTTCGACGAAAATGATTCAGAAGAGAGTAAGTTGATTATCAAACA
>CAMJQA010000062.1 GCA_946407895.1 uncultured Prevotellaceae bacterium | reverse complement strand
GACTCAGTTTTTTTGTATATTTGCAACGGAATAACCCAAAAACATATACAGATATGAAGAAATTTACTCTCATTTTGATGGCTGCGGCCACATTGTGCACCCCTTCTTTCGCACAGAACAGGGTGAGAAACATTTATACCAATGCAAACAAGCTGAATGTTGATTTGCTGAAGAGTACTGACCAGACGGTGCAGGTAAACCGCACCCTAATGGGAGGTTACAACACCATCTGTCTGCCCATGACACTGACGGCGGAGCAGTTGGCAAAGGCGGCAAAGGATGTACAGGTGGAGCGCCTGGCCGCTGTGCGTCAGGAGGGCAGCACCCTATACATGTATTTCCTGGATTGCACCCAGGAGGGTATTAAGGCAGGTGAGCCCTATCTGATCTTCTCGCCCACGACACAGATGCTGCGTGCCAAGAACACAGAGAACTGCGGCATCAGCACCGAGCTGAAAAGCGTATCCATGAGTGACGGCGAAGGCAACACCGTTACATTCGGCAGCAGTTGGGAAGCCCTTCAGGTGGCAGGACGCTATGGCATCCCCGCTCAGCAGGACGCCTACCTGCTGGAGAGCGTGCTCATCCGCACCGAGGCCGACAAGACCTTCCTGCCCACCCGCTGCGGTTTCACATGGGACGAACAGTCGGCCTCTGCCACCAACCTGGAGATTAAGCACGTGACCAGCCTGAGCGCCATAGGTACTACGGCCCTTCAGCGCGTAGCCGACCAGGACGGTGTGGTTGACGTATATGACACAAAGGGCACCTTGGTGAAGAAGGGCGTCAGCATCAGCGAGGCCAAGAAGAGCCTGCCACGCGGCATTTACGTTGTAGGCGGTGAAAAGATTGCCATACAATAAGGGGGCAGGCAAGAACCAGAAGAAGCTACATACCAGATATGATTTGAACTCCCCAGCCAGAAAGAAGAACATTCTGACTGGGGAGTATCTATAAGATACAAAATGGAAGGATATATCTCACAAATTATCGGCCCCGTGGTGGACGTACACTTTCCCGCAGCAGAGGGAAAGCATCAGTTGCCGGCCATCCATGAGGCTCTGGCCATCCTGCGAGAAAACGCTGCACCCCTGACCGTGGAGGTACAGCAGCACATCGGGGAGAAAATGGTTCGCACGGTGGCGATGGAATCTACCGACGGCTTAAGACGGCGGATGAAGGTCCAGACGCTGGGCACACCTATTGCCATGCCCGTTGGCGAGCAGATCAGGGGGCGCCTCATGAATGTTACCGGCGACAGTATTGACGGCATGCGCCCGCTGGACCGCACTGGTGCAGCCTCTATTCACCATGCGCCGCCCCATTTCGACGAACTGGCCACCTCGCATGAAGTGCTGAGCACGGGCATCAAGGTTATAGACCTGCTGGAGCCCTATGTGAAAGGTGGGAAAATCGGTCTTTTTGGCGGTGCCGGCGTAGGTAAGACGGTGCTCATCATGGAACTTATCCATAACATTGCCAAGGAGCACAACGGCTTCTCGGTGTTTGCGGGCGTGGGCGAGCGAACGCGCGAGGGTAACGACTTGCTTCGTGAGATGATAGAGTCGGGCGTAATCAAATATGGCCCGGAGTTTGTGAAGAGCATGGAGGAGGGGCACTGGGACCTCTCGAAAGTTGATTATAATGAAGTAGCCAAGTCCAACGCCACACTGGTCTTCGGACAGATGAACGAGCCGCCAGGCGCCCGCCTGTCTGTGGCGCTCTCCGGCCTTACCGTTGCTGAATCATTCCGCGATGCGGGAAAGGAGGGGGCCGACATCTTGTTCTTCATCGACAATATATTCCGTTTCACCCAGGCCGGTTCCGAAGTTTCGGCCCTGCTGGGACGTATGCCCTCGGCTGTTGGCTACCAGCCCACTCTTGCCACTGAAATGGGACGTATGCAGGAACGCATTACTTCAACCAAGCATGGTTCCATTACTTCCGTGCAGGCGGTATATGTGCCAGCCGACGATTTGACAGACCCCGCCCCGGCCACCACGTTTACTCATTTGGACGCTACGACAGTGCTGAGCCGTAAGATAGCAGAGCTTGGCATTTATCCTGCAGTGGACCCCCTGGAGTCCACCTCGCGCATCCTCGACCCCAATATTGTTGGCGAGGAGCACTACACTACCGCCCAGCGTGTGCGGCAGATTCTGCAACGCAACAAGGAGCTTCAGGACATCATTGCCATTCTGGGCATGGAGGAATTATCCGACGAGGACCGTCTGACCGTCAACAGGGCCCGCCGCATTCAACGCTTTTTGTCACAGCCATTTGCCGTGGCTGAGCAGTTTACGGGTGTGCCTGGTGTGACACTGCCTGTGTCGGAAACCATTCGCGGTTTCCGGATGATACTGGATGGAGAATGTGACTATCTGCCCGAACAGGCTTTCCTAAACGTAGGTCCTATTGATGAGGCCATTCGTAAGGGTGAGGCTATGCTGAAGAATGTGAACAATTAGGAGAATCAGGTCATGGATACGAAGTTGCTTCTTACTATTACGGTTCCCAGCGGTGTGTTGGTGAATACGGAGGCGGACAGTGTCTCCCTGCCTGGCACTGAGGGAGCTTTCACGGTTCTGAACAGTCATGCGCCCCTCATTGCAAGCCTGGCAGCAGGAGATATCGTTTACGTGGCTGGAAGCGAGATAAAACGCCAAAGAGTAGAGAAAGGCTTTGTACGAGTGCTTAACAACAAAGTGGAAGCCTGTGTAGAAGTATGATAATGAATCGGACGTGGATCATAGTCTGCATGCTGATGGCTCTCTTCACTTGCTCCCTTGCTGCACGGGCTGCCGAGGAAGAGGAAGTGAACGCCATCGAGATTGTCATGGGGCATATCAGCGACAGCTACGAATGGCATATTACCAATATCGGGGAGCACGAGATAACACTCCATTTGCCAGTCATTGTGAAAAGCAAGGACGGATGGCGCATCTTCTCGTCTCAACGTTTGCATGCCGGAAATGAATATCAAGGGCTTTACATTGCATCGGAAGGGCCCTATGAGGGCAAAATCGTAGAACGCATGGCCGACGGCAGCGAGCACCGCCCCCTGGATCTCTCTATCACTAAGACCGCGGCCGGTTTGTTCGTAAACAGCCTTGTTCTGGTTCTTCTTGTCTTGGGCGTAGCACGTTGGTACCGACGTCATCAAAGCACATCGGAAGCCCCCGGCGGCTTTGTGGGCATTTTGGAAATGCTCATTACAATGCTGGTTGACGAGGTTATAGAGCCCTGTATAGGTCCTAACTACCGGCGGTTTGCACCCTATTTGCTCACAGCATTCTTCTTCATCCTGATTAACAATCTGATGGGGCTCATTCCCATTTTCCCCGCCGGCAGTAATGTCACAGGTAATATTGCAGTCACCTTAGTGCTGGCGGTGGCAACCTTTCTGGCAGTAAATCTGTTCGGCACCAAACATTATTGGAAGGATGTTTTCTGGCCCGACGTACCCTGGTGGTTAAAAGTGCCGTTGCCTATAATGCCCTTTATTGAGTTTATCGGACTTTTCACAAAGCCCTTTGCATTGATGATCCGACTTTTTGCCAACATTATGGCCGGTCACTCTGTCATTCTCATTCTCACCTGTATTGTCTTTGTGACGGCTCAGATGGGAACGGCAATTAACAGTTCTATGATAGCTGTCTCTGTGCTATTGAGCATATTCATGAATTGTCTGGAACTACTTGTTGCATTCCTCCAGGCCTACGTCTTCACTATGCTCTCGGCTGTTTTCATCGGTCTGGCTCAGGAATCGCCTGAGACAGAAAAAGAACATGCGGAAAAATAGAAAGAAACAAATATAATTATTGTATAATAAAATAAATAAAGAAATGGAAACATTAGGTATTTTTGGTGCCGCCATTGGCGCCGCTCTCGCCACAATTGGTGCAGCGTATGGAATTGGTAAAATCGGTTCTGCCGCCATGGACGCTATTGGCCGTCAGCCCGAAGCTGCTGGCAAGGTTCGTACCAGTATGATTATTGTGGCCGCTCTTATTGAAGGCGCAGCCCTCTTTGCCATTGCCGTGTGTTTTATGGCTCTACGTTAATCGCAGGCCGGTTGTATGGACGTGTAAAGTAGATTATTAAACTCCAAACGTTATCATGGGACTTTTACAACCCGAAACAGGTCTGCTCTTCTGGATGACGCTGGCTTTTGGCGTGGTATTCGTCATACTGGCAAAATACGGCTTTCCCGTCATCCTGAAGTCAATCGAGGAGCGCAAGGATTTCATCAGCACCTCACTGGCCGAGGCTCATGAGGCCCGCCAGCAGGTGGCTCAAGTGGAAAGCACATGCCAGGCGCTTCGTACAGAAGCTGAAGCGCAGCGCGTGCAAATCCTACAGCAGGCTACTGAGCAGGGCAATCAGATGATGACACGTGCCAGGGAAGAAGCCGCTCAGGAACGTGAACGCCTTGTGGCTGAAGCTCGCCAGCAGGCTGATGCCGAAAGAAATGCCATTCTGCGCGATGCACATGGACAGGTGGCCATGATGGCTATTGCCCTGACCGAACGTTTGTTGCGCAGTAATTTGCAGGATAAAGATGCACAGACAGCCCTTGCCGAGCAGCTCTTGAAAGAGATTCACACAGGAAACGCCAGTTAACCATGTACACAGGATTAATAGCCAGGCGATACGCTACCGCACTTGCAGACTTTGCCGAGCAGGAGGGACAAGACCGCCAAGTATATGAAGAGGTCTTACACTGGAATGCTTGCTATAATAAGGACGGCAGCATAAAGGAATACCTGACGTCGCCTATCCTGTCAAAAGAGGCCAAGTTAGTGCTCTTCAAGAAATGGATGGGAGGCAAGATTAGCCTCTCCATGGAACGGTTTTTCTTGTTGGTGCTGAATCACCAGCGCGAAAAGTTCCTTCATTTCATCTTCAATTCTTATGAGAGGATTTTCAAGGAGCGGCATGGCATTGTAGATGTCACGCTCACCACAGCCAGTCCTATCGAAGAAGAAACAGCGCTGAAAATAGCCCGCCTGGCTTGCAAGGATGATGACAAGGCGGAGGTCCAACTACATCAGCAAGTGGACGAATCACTCATTGGCGGCTTTACCTTCCGGGTAGATGATCGCCTCATTGATGCAAGCCTCTCTCGGCAGTTAGCCCAACTCAGGCAGCAATTTCAGTAATGAAAAGACAACAAGAACTATGAACAAAGAGAATATAAAACCCGCAGAAGTGTCTGATATTCTGCTTGCAGAGTTGCAGCAGGCAGACCTCACGGCCCGTTATGCCGAGGTGGGCACCGTCCTTCAGGTTGTAGATGGAGTGGTGCGCATCTACGGTTTGCAGAATGCCGAGGCGAACGAATTGCTGGAGTTCGACAATGGTATAAAGGCTGTGGTGATGAACTTAGAGGAAGATAATGTAGGTGCTGTCTTGCTTGGCTCCACCGAAGGTGTCCGCGAAGGTGATTTGGTTCACCGTACGGGGCGCACGGCCTCCATCAATGTCAGCGAACAGATGATGGGGCGTGTAATCAATCCCCTGGGTGAGGCTATTGACGGACGTGGCCCTATTGGCGGCAACAGCATAGAAATGCCCTTGGAGCGCAAGGCACCTGGCGTCATCTATCGACAGCCTGTTAACCAGCCGCTACAGACGGGGCTGAAGAGCGTGGATGCCATGATTCCAATAGGACGCGGACAGCGCGAACTTATCATAGGCGACCGACAGACGGGTAAGACCGCCATTGCCATTGATACCATCATCAACCAGCGCCGCAATTTCGAAAACGGCGAACCCATATATTGCATTTATGTGGCAATCGGACAAAAGGCATCCACTGTTGCCGCACTGGTAGAGACCTTGCGGCGCTATGGTGCCATGGAATATACTACAATTGTTTGTGCCACTGCTGCCGACCCCGCCGCCCTGCAATACTTTGCGCCTTTTGCCGGCGTTGCTATCGGCGAATTCTTCCGCGATACAGGGCGCCATGCCCTGGTGGTCTATGACGACCTGTCGAAACAGGCAGTTGCCTACCGCGAGCTGTCACTGGTGCTCCATCGTCCCTCGGGCCGCGAGGCATACCCGGGCGACATATTCTACCTGCATTCCCGCTTACTGGAGCGTGCTGCCAAGATTATCGAGCAGCTTGAGGTGGCACAGCAGATGAACGATTTACCCCCTTCACTGCGTGGGCTTGTAAAGGGTGGAGGCTCCCTGACTGCCTTACCTATCATCGAGACTCAGGCCGGCGACGTCTCTGCCTATATTCCCACCAATGTCATATCTATTACTGACGGACAGATATTCCTGGATACCAACCTCTTCAATCAAGGCAATCGTCCGGCCATTGATGTGGGTATCTCTGTATCTCGCGTGGGCGGTAACGCTCAGATAAAGGCTATGAAGAAGGTGGCCGGCACCCTCAAAATAGACCAGGCTCAGTACCGCGAACTGGAAGCGTTCTCTAAGTTCAGCAGCGAGATGGACCCCGTGACGGCACGAGTGCTGGACAAAGGGCGTAAGAATACCCGTTTGCTGGTGCAGCCCCAATATTCACCCATGCCGGTCGAGGAACAGATAGCTGTACTCTATTGCGGCACACATGGTCTCATGCATAATATTACACTGGACCAGGTAGATGAGTTTGAGAAGCGCATTATCCAAGAGCTGCGTTCTACTGACGTTTTGGAGACGCTGCGCACTGGCAAGATAGACGAAGCCGTGGGACGCCAGATTGAAGAGGCTGCCCAAAAGGCTGCCAACCTATAGATCACCAGTTAAGAGAAGTTACAAGATGCCCACACTGAAAGAGATAAAAGCACGCATTGGCTCCGTGCAGCAGACGCTGAAAATTACATCAGTGATGAAGATGGTTGCCTCGGCAAAATTCCATCGTGCTCAATCATCGTCCAAGGCTCATGCCGCCTACTTTGAACAACTCAACAGCATCCTAAAAGCCGTTTGTGCCGCATCTGGAAATTCATCATTACCTCCCTTAGCTGTTCCGCATAAGGTACGCCAGCGAGCCATGATACTGGCCTTCGCATCTGATAATTCCCTCTGCGGACGCTTCAACGCGAATGCCATAAAAGCCCTTGATGAAACCGTACATCAGTTGGAGGACCAAGGTTTCGCCGACATCACTGTAATTCCCATTGGTGAGAAGATGCGGCATGCTACCGTTAAGGCTGGCTATGCATCCGATCCTGATTTGCGTGCCATTGCAGGAAAGGACGCCGCTGAGGCCCTTCCCACACTGGTCAGGAAGCTGGGTGACTACTACGTATCAGGTTTTGTTGACTGCGTAATGGTGGTCTATAACCATTTCTTTTCCATGGGCCATCAGGAACCGTCAACAGCACAGCTCCTACCCCTTGTCTTGCCTCCTTACGCAGAGGATTATCAGATGCCCGACTATATTTTCGAGCCTGAGCCTCATCGCCTACTGGAAAGACTATTGCCAACCCTCTTACAGGCTAGTCTTACAACCCGATATCTCGACTCATCAATGGCCGAGCATGCAGCCAGGACGGTTGCCATGCAGACTGCTACCGACAATGCGCAAGAGCTGCTTGACGAACTCTCTCTATCATACAATAAGCAGAGACAACAAGCCATCACTAACGAGTTGGCCGACATCACGCAGGGCAAGGAACAGGGCTAAGCAAACTAAACGAAACAAACTCTCTCTCGTATATACAAACTATGAACCGATTGCTATTTGCCCTTCAAATTCTTTTACTGATGGGTGCATTGTCAGGTAAAGCCCAGGAGGTAAAGATTACCGTTCAGAATCCTGCCTCACTCCAGCGCCATCAGGTTGTGGCTTTGAATGCCGACAGCATATCTGCGCGGTTGGGCATGAACATCACAGCCTCAAATATTATCGTCAAGGATGCGGCCGGAGTAGAAATTCCAAGTCAGCTTACCCGCGAGGGCGAATTGCTCATCTTCGTACCCGTCCGCCCCATGGGAGAAGCCACGTTTACCGTTCGGGCAGGCAAGGCCGCACGGGCAAAGAGCAGTGTTTTTGTTCGTCAATATCCCTGGCGGCTGGACGACCTGGTCATCGAGAATGACTGCTCTGCCTATCGCTTCTACGGACCGGCCCTCCAGCGTAAGGGAGAGCGGGGCTTTGGTATTGACGTCTGGCTGAAGAATACGTCAGAGATGGTTGTGGACAGCCTCTATCGCATGCAGAAACGCGGCATCAGTTTCCACCTGAATCATGGGCTGGGCATGGACTGTTACAACGTAGGACCCTCCCTGGGATGCGGGGCTCCGGCACTAATTGAAGCAGACTCCCTGATCTTCCCTTGGTGTTACGATCATTTTGAAATCCTCGAGAACGGTCCTCTTCGCCTTACCGTGCGCCTGGATTTCGCTCCCGTTGCCAAGGGGCATTACGGCATGGTGACTGAGCACCGTTTGGTAGTGATGGAGCGCGGGTCCGACTTTACCCAACTTACCGTGTGGTATGATGGTTTGCAGGCGCCTGCAACCGTAGCGGCAGGAACGGTGATTCACGAGGCAGACACACGCAGTGTAAGACTTGGACGCAACTATATTAACTATGCTGACCCGACGGGAAATGCCGAGCAGCAGAACTGTCAGATATACGTAGCCACGCTGTTTCCGGGAAAGTCATGCCATACAAAGCGTCTTATGTACAAACAGGCTGTGAATGGTATTGCAGGGCACGCCGTTGGAATCTGGCATAACGTGCAGAACGGGCAGCGGCTCACTTATTGGTTCGGTTCTGCATGGAGTGAATACCGTGTACGCAGCCAGGCTGAATGGGATTTGCGTATCCGTCAATTTCTAACCGAGAAGAAGCAGCCCTGCATTGTGAAATACGAATAGAGCCATTTCAAGGCCTTTCTTACCCGCTTTTTGACTTTCAATTCCAAAAACGCGAGTACAGCAAAATAAAATCACCTATTATACCCATTCTTACCCGTTTTTTTCGTACTTTTGCATCCGATTTAACTTATATACCATTTTATGTCAATTCTGATCGTCTTTAAGCTTTTGGGGTCACTGGCCCTCCTCATGTTCGGTATGAAAGCTATGAGTGAGAGCCTCCAGAAGATGGCAGGTCCTCAGTTACGCCATGTATTGGGAGCCATGACAACGAATCGTTTCACCGGTGTGCTCACCGGTATGTTTGTCACAGCAGCTGTGCAGAGTTCTACGGCCACCACACTGATGACCGTCTCGTTTGTAAATGCTGGTCTGCTCACCTTGTCCCAAGCCATCAGTGTGATTATGGGCGCTCACATCGGTACGACCGTCACGGCATGGATTATGTCGTTGACCGACGTCTTAAATGTGCAGAACCTTGTATATCCCTCATTCTTCATCGGCATCATTCTCATCTACATGAAGAAACGCCGCATCATTGGCGATTTCCTTTTCGGTGTGGCCTTCTTATTCCTGGGACTCGGCACGCTCAAGGAGACGGGCTTCTCGCTCGTAGAGGACCCAGGCACAAGCGCTGCCATTAGTGCTTTCTTCCAGAAATTCAACGAGCCGAACTTCTGGAACTCGTTCTTTTTCCTCTTCATGGGCACGGTGCTGACGCTCTGCGTCCAGTCGTCAGCGGCTATCATGGCCATCACGATGACCCTCTGCTCCACGGGTGTCCTGCATATCGACCAGGGTATTATGCTTGTGCTGGGCGAGAACATTGGCACGACGATTACTGCCAACCTCGTAGCTATTGGTACGACAACGCAGGCCCGTCGGGCAGCCTTTGCCCACCTGAGCATCAACGTAGTGGGTGTCACATGGGCTTTACTGCTGTTCCAGCCATTCGTAAATATCGTTTGCTCGTTTGTTGGCTTCGACCGTAGCATTCAGCCTGGCGATGCAGGCTATGCTGCCAACTTGGCAAAGATTTCCTTTGTGCTGGCTACATTCCACTCCACCTTCAACGTCACCAATACGCTGCTTCAGATATGGTTCGTGCCCCAGATTGAGAAGTTCGTATGCCGTATCATCAAGACCAAGAACGCTGATGAGGAGGAGGATTTCCGCCTGCACTTCATCACGTCCGGCATCATGAAGACACCCGAGCTCTCGGTGCTCGAAGCCCAAAAGGAGATTCAGTCTTTCTGCGACCGCATACAACGGATGTTCGGTATGGTACGCGAACTGCTCACCGAGAAAGACGCGCAGAAGTTCTCCAAGCTTTACAGCCGCATCGAGAAGTATGAAGACATATCTGATAATATGGAAATCAGCATTGCCAACTATCTGGATCACGTCAGCGATGCTCACCTGAGCGACGACACAAAGGCCAAGATACGCGCCATGCTGCGTGAGATTTCCGAAGTGGAGAGTATTGGCGATTCATGCTACAACATGGCGCGCACCATCAACCTGAAAGTGCAGGGCAAGCAGGAGCATTTTACGCCCGAGCAGTACAAGCACCTGCACGAGATGATGGGCCTCACCGACCAGGCACTTACACAGATGAACCAGCTCATCAGCGGCCGCAAGGATACCTTCAACATGAACCGTACAGTTAACATTGAGACGGAGATCAACAAATACCGCAACCAGCTGAAGTCACAAAACATCAGCGACATCAATAAACATCTCTATACCTACGCTGTCGGAACCATCTACATGGATCTCATCAATGAGTGTGAGAAGCTTGGCGACTATGTGGTGAATGTTGTAGAGGCTCGTATGGGCATCCGCATGCGTGCCGGTGTTTAACCCTTTTGAATACTTGAACATCTTGAGCCCGTTCCCTCTTCGCATCTTCACGCCTGTTAAGGACAGTATCGACTCTACGCTCCAAACCGTGGAGTCCGTATTGGCTTCACGCCTCTCTGTACCCTACACCTATATTATATATAACGACTTCAGTACGGCCGAGAATACGGCAAGGCTCAAGCAGGAGGCTGCCCGCAGGGACTTTCAGCTGGTTAATCTGAGTGACCTGACGGACCATCCCTCGCCCAACTATCTGATGGTCTTGCAGCGCGAGCGCAGGATGTGCCTGCAGCAAGGGGCTGCCATGCTCATTGTGGAGAGCGACGTCACGGTGCAGCCACATACCCTTCAAGGACTTATGCAGATGGCACTGGAGCGGCCCGAGGCAGGTATCGTAGCCTCGGCCACTGTTGACGAGAGCGGGTGCCTGAACTATCCCTATCAGTTCCTGAGGGGGCAAGAGAACCAGGTCATCGACAGCCGTAAGCACTGCTCATTCTGCTGCTCACTCCTCACGCCCGAACTGCTCAGAAGGGTGGACTTCGACCAGCTCGATGCCACCAAGAATTGGTTTGATGTCACCATCTCACACCGTTCACTCGAGGAGGGGCTGCACAACTACGTCCTGACCTCCCTGCCCGTATTGCACCGCCCCCACAGCAGTCGTCCCTGGAAGCAACTGAAGTACAGAAATCCCCTGAAGTACTATTGGCTCAAACTGACGAAAGGATTTGACAAGATATGACAAACGGCCCTATCCTTAGTTCGTCCGCAACGCTTTGCCTTCATCCCGACTTCTGCCATCTGGAACCTTTCCTGCGTTCCCTGCCCACACTCTTTGCCAAGGGGCAGGGCGAACTCATTCATGACGGACGCAACAAGCTCCGCCTGCTGACGTACCAGGATGTGGCGTATGTTGTCAAACAGTTCCACAAGCCAAACTTCATCAATCAATGGGTTTACGGCACGCTCCGCAAGCCAAAATCTCAGCGTGCCTACGAGAACGCAATCCGCCTGATGCAGATTGGGGTGGGCACCCCAAGACCCGTAGGGTACATCAACTATCGCAAAGGTCCGCGCTTTGCCGACAGCTACCTGGTAACGCTAAAATCCGAGTGTCCCTGGCGCTACGACATGCTCTTCCATCGCCACTTTGACTGCCAGGAAGAGGTGCTCAGGGCCGTCGGACGGCTTACTGCCTGCCTCCACGAACATGGCATCGCTCACCTCGACTATGGACGTGGAAACATACTCTTTGCACAGAGCAAGGATGGCATTCGCCTAGAACTGGTTGACCTCAACCGTATGCGCTTCGGTGCTGTAAGCATGACAGACGGCTGCAAGAACCTACGGCGCCTGCCGGCAACGCCGCAGATGCATCGCTGGATTGCTGAAGAGTATGCACGTGCAAGGGGCTTTGACGCCGACGACTGCTATGACCTGATGAGGCATTACCGGCAGGGAGAGCCAGGTCAGGAGGCCGGGGAGTTCCCCACGACATAGCAGCCAGCGGAATCAACAAAAGCAGTCTGCGGAACCTACAAAGTCACACCCGTCTTGAAGATGGCCATGTCCCGATAGCCATTCACCTCGTTCTGCGTGGGTTCACCACTGGCAATGCGAATCACCTGGTCAGCAAACGAGCGTGCAAGTTCATGCATGTCCACGCCGTCAATCAGCGGCCCGGCATCGAAGTCTATCCATCTGGGTTTGTTCCTTGCCAACAACGTGTTTGTGGATATCTTCATCGTGGGCACAAAGGTACCAAACGGCGTACCACGCCCCGTTGAGAAGAGCACCAATTGGCAACCGGCAGCGGCCAGAGCCGTTGAGGCTACCAGGTCGTTGCCCGGTGCGTACAGCAGGCTTAGGCCCCGTTCGGTGACAGCATCACCGTATGCAACGACGGCTCTCACCGGCGAGGTGCCGCTTTTCTGCGTGCATCCCAAAGCCTTCTCCTCAAGCGTCGAAATGCCACCTGCCTTATTGCCTGGGCTCGGGTTCTCACCCACAGGCTGACCGTGGCTCAGGTAGTAATCCTTGAAATCGTTGATAAGCGCCACCACCTGGTCAAAGACATGACGATCGGTGCAACGCGACATAAGCAGCATCTCGGCACCGAACATTTCAGGCACCTCGGTGAGGATGCTCCTGCCGCCCTGAGCCACGATATAGTCGCTGAAGACACCCAGCAGAGGGTTCGCAGTGATGCCCGAGAAACCATCCGAGCCGCCGCACTTCAGCCCAATCGTCAGTTCACTGAGCGGACACGCCGTGCGTACGTCGTCCTGAATGCGACGATGCAGTTCCCTCAGTACCGACATACAGTAGTCCGCCTCGTTACCCTTCACCTCCTGCACGGTGACGAATTTCACCCGTTCGTCATCAATGTCGCCGCAAAACTGGCGGAACTGTTCCACCTGATTGTTTTCACATCCAAGTCCAACCACCAGTACTGCCCCGGCATTCGGATGGCGAACCATTCCGCGCAGGATCTTCATCGTATGCAGGTGGTCGTCGCCCAGCTGCGAGCATCCATAATCATGCGTAAAGGGCACTACATCCTGGGCCCCACACTCTACACGCATCCTTACAGCCAGCTCACGCACAATACCATTCACGCATCCCACGGTGGGGATAATCCACACCTCGTTCCTCACGCCCACCAGTCCGTTCTTACGCCTGTAGCCCATGAAGGTACGTCCGTCGGGTGAGTCGAGTGATGGGCACGGTACGGGGTGGTATTCATACGAGAGCAGCCCTTCCAGGTTCGTATGCACATTCCTTTCGTTCAGCCATGCTCCGGCCTGGCACTTGCATACGACATGCCCGATGGGAGCACCATACTTTATGACCATGCCACCCTCAGGTATCTCCCTCAGAGCCACCTTGTGTCCTTGCGGCACGTTCTCAGCAATGTCAATCTCCACCTGCCCACAGCGAATGCGTTCTCCGCCCCTTAATGGACGAAGGGCCACAGCCACATTATCAGCCGGGTTAATCTGCAGTAGGGCTGGCCTTGTTCCCCCGTTTCCCGCATCCATATTATTCATTGTCTGTCTATTCTTATCTTAATTAATAGGCATTTTGCAACACCGCCTCCACGGTAGCCAGCATGCCGTCCGACTGAATTCGTCCGATGTACTCGCCCAGCAGTTCCGGCAGCCCGGCTATAGTGTTCAGGTCGGTGCCGTCCCATATCAGGTCCTTGGCCGCCAGTACTCCCTGCACCAGTTTCTGTACATCCCCTGCCTGCCATAGGCTGTGCAGGAGTTCAACAATGCGCGCATCGTCATTGGGTACACAGGGCGTTCCGTCTGCCCTGGCATCGCCCTTGTAGTAACAGATAAGAGCCGCCAGGCCCAGCACCAGCCCACAGGGCAGGCATCCGCGCCGTTGCTGGAAGGCAGTGAGTGCCGGCAAGTCGCGCGTGCAGAACTTCGGGAAGGCATTTAGCATAATACTCGTCAGCTGGTGGTCCACGTAGGGATTGCGGAAGCGTTCCAGCACGCTGTCGGCATAAGCCTTCAGTTCGTCGGCCGGTAAATCGAGCGTGGGCATCAGTTCCTCATAAAGCACCTTGCAGACGTAGCGGCCCAGCAGCGGATGGTTGCAGGCATCCCTGACGATATTAACGCCACTGAGCCAAGAAACAGGACTCAGCACCGTGTGCGACCCGTTCAACAAGGTCACCTTCCGGGCATGGTAGGGCACCTCCGACTCAACAATCTTCACGTTGAGTCCTGCCCGTTCGGCCGGGAACTCGGTACGCAGCTCATCGCACGACATATTCTCGGGGGCCTCTATCACCCACAGGTGGAACACCTCGCCCTGTACGATCATTCCGTCGGCATAGCCCAGACGTGCCTGTATCTGGCTGCGCACCTCAGCCCCCGGAGCTCCCTGTACGATGCGGTCAACAAGTGTGGAACATACGTAATTGCTCTTCAAGAACCAAGTACGGAACGGGGCATAGTCTTCGCCCAACGCATCGCTCCAGAAATCTATGTAGCGCAGGATGCATTCCCTCAGGTGCTTCCCGTTATGGAAAATCAGTTCACACGGCATGATAATCATTCCGCGCTCAGGGTCCCCGCCAAAGAACTGGAACCTACGGTATAGCCATTGCGTGAGTTTGCCCGGATAACTTGCAGCCGGAGTGTCAGAGAGTTGGCACGATTCATCAAAGGCAATGCCGGCCTCCGTTGTGTTTGAGATGATGAAACGCAGGTCGGGCTGTGTAGCCAGGTTCATATAGGCGGCAAAGTCATCATAAGGGTTCATGGCCCTTGATACGGAGTCCACGCAGTCCAGGCTATCCACTGGCTGTCCATCCTGCACACCGCGCAGGTTCACATGATACAGGCAGTCCTGGCCTTCCAGGTCGGCCACACGTCCCTGCCTTATGGGCTGCACGATAACCACCGACGAGTTGAAGCCGGCATGACGGTTCATCTGCCACACAATCCAATCTGCAAAGGCGCGCAGGAAGTTGCCTTCGCCAAATTGCACGATTCGCTCGGGAGCCGTGCTCTTCTTAACTGTCAATTTGTTCAGTTCTTTCATTGATGTATTCTTTTTGTTTATATCATTTCTTTGACCACAAAGTCCCATAGTGCCTCACCTATTCCAACAACAGTTTTCTTCACCATGAGCTTATCGCTGTTTGTATGTACCGAATTATATATTTTCCCCGGTTTCATCGCATTATTTCCCGAATTTCGTCATTTTCTGTCATTTTCTGTAAGTTTTGGAAAGTTCCTGTTCTTTTTTCCATTTTCCCCGGTTTCATCGCATTTTTTGCTGTTCTATTCCATATCTATTTCCCCTTCTTCCTCATACTTGCTGGCACGCCCCAGGTCTTGGTAGGCATTCTTCAGCAGCTCGGGTGTGACCTCGAAGTCACGGCATACAGGACGCCCGGGGTCGTGGGTGGAGTGGCTGAAGAGCCAGTCGTACGTCTGGTACATATAGAAAAGGCGGGCAGGACGTCCGTGGTCCACGCCCTGCAGGCGGGTGTAGATGAGACGCGAGTCATCGCCCGTGGCCCTTATGGCCGCTGCTACCCTGTCAGACTCCTTTATGCTCACGGCACGGTCTGCCGTGCCGTGGATAATCCATAGCGGCAGACGCGAGAGCCGTCCCAGGTCCTTGGCCGTACCACCGCCGCAGATAGCCATTGCCGCAGCTATGCGGTCGGGGTAAGCGGCTGCCACATCGATGGTGCCGTACCCGCCCAGGCTCATGCCATAGACGTAGATGCGGGTGGTGTCCACCGCATAGTTGGCAATAGCCCAGTCCACAATCTTCATCACGCGTTCGGGGTTCCATGCTCCACCCGGGTTCTGCGGAGCCATTATGTAGCTGTCTATGCTGCGCCCCTTGGCAATGGCGCTGATGGGTCCGTAGCGCTTCACCTTGTCCATGTTGGTGCCACACAGGCTGGCGCCGTGCAGGAAGATGAGCAGCGGGTAGTGCGCCCTCTCGTCCGGTTCGGTTTGCGGGTCGAAGAACCAGTAGTTGTAGCTGCCGGGCACCGTGCCGCGGAAGGCACGGAACTGCGGTTCAGCGGCCCGAAGCCCTATAACCCACAGGCAAAGGACGCCGAGCCATAGTATGCCGAGTTTCTTTCGTCCGTTGGATTTAATATACATTTCTACTGCCGTTTACTTCAGTTTCAACGCCAGGGTGGCAATCTCGTGGGGCTTCAGGGTGATGCTGACGCTTTGTTCCCAGTACTGCGGTTTCTCTGCTTCGTTCATGGGCAGCTCGAGTAGCGTAACACGCCTGGCAGCTCCGATGCGATAGGGCAGCGTCAGACGGACGGGCGTTTCCTGTCCGGTCATCTCGCACAGCCGGACGATGAGATCATTGCTGTCCTCGGCCTTCTTGATGGCGGAGAGCAGCACGTTTGGCTTGTCTATTGCGACAAGCTGCTGTTCGGCAGGCATGCGGGCACCCTTCTTCTCGAGCGAGGTAGAGAGGGGTTCCGAGGCATAGACGGGCAGGTTGTAGCCAAGGCCCTCCTGCATGATGCCGTTTGTCCAGTCGCCTGTATGCGGCATGATGGCGTACTGTATGGTAAACTTGCCCATGTTGGGGAATTCGTCAGGGTTACCGGCCGAGCGGAGCAGGGTCAGGCGCAGTTCGCCCTTGTCGTAGCAATGCCCGTACTTCGAACGGTTCAGCAGGGCGAAGCCCGTCTTTCCATCCGT
Source organism: uncultured Prevotellaceae bacterium (assembly GCA_946407895.1). GTDB lineage: Bacteria > Bacteroidota > Bacteroidia > Bacteroidales > Bacteroidaceae > Physcousia. The sequence continues at coordinate 7,178 of CAMJQA010000062.1, read as the reverse complement.
CACATCGACCCACTTCTGTGCCGGCACCTCCTGTCCGTCGGCACGCTCCACGGTAGCCGGGTCCTCGCGGTTCTGAAGCCACTCGGGCGTAGGCTTGCCGGCCAGCATGCCGTCGTGCGGACGCTCCACCACGTTGAAGGCCACGTCGTTCCAGAACGTTGAGTTGGGTACGTCGATGGGGAATACGGCTCGCAGCATGGGCGAGTCCTTCTCGTTCGTACCATACTCGAGCCAGCGCGCCACAATCTCATAGTCGATGCGCGGCAGCGAGCGATATATGTATGTACGCACCTTGAACTGCGAGTTGCCCCAAGTGAAGTTCGACTCAATGCAGGCTCTGACTGGGCCGTTCTCCACCCTTGCCGGTCCGGTCGTGGTGGTTACGTCGCCGCGACTGGTGGACTGGTTTATGGTCCACGACTTCATATGTCCGTTCTTCGTCTCGGTGTACATGCGCAGGGTGTTCAGCTGCTTACCCTGGGCCACGAACTCCTTGCCGTTCGACTTGTCGATGAGAGATATGATATTGCCCGACTGCGGGTCTATCCTGATACGGTAGTAGTCCGTTTCGAAGGTGTTGTCGGCAAAGGGGATGTCCTCGTTGAGCGTGCCCTGCTGCGTCGGATCCACATAGAATGTCTTGTATCCGCCCGCAGGGATGTCGTCGCAGATGAACTCCACGCGCCAGCGCCACCCTGGTGGGAAACGCTTTCCCCAAACAATCTGTGCCGGATAGGTGCGGCCCTCTGTGTCGCGGACAAGTACTGTAGTTGGCAAGTCGCCGCGGCGGCGAACGTAGTCAGAGCCATAGTAGTTGCTCCATGGAGCGAAGTCTGTTGTTGCAGGCAGGTCGTACGAGAAGACCTCGGCCGAGACGAGTGTGCGGCGCTGCCAGGGCAGGAAGTTGAAGGCCACGATGGGCTGTCCGATGCCCGTCAGGAAGGGAATCTGGTCAACGTAGGTGCGGAAGGCATTGTCGCGGTCGGTCTGTGCCGTGTGCAGGATATCGTTGTAGCGGCCTACGCTCTCGCGGTTTGATTCGTAGATGGCCGAGCCCGGCAGTATGTCGTGGAACTGGTTGAAGGCCACGCCCTCCCACAGGTGCTGCATTCTGTCGGAAGGATACTTGCCGCCCCGCAGCCAGTTGAGCGACTGCAGGTACTCGTTCTCGTAGAGCGTATTCTCGCAACTGCGGTTAAAATGCTTTATCTCGGCCACGTTGCTATAGCATCCCTCGAAGACAAAGCCCATCTCGCCCACATGCGTGGGACGCTCGCCAGCCTCCTTCTCGGCCATCTTGAAGAAGTGCTCCGCGGTGGTGAACCTTACGCTGGGGAAGTCGGGCCGGGCATCCAGCTCGTGCGCCTTCTCGATATTCCATCGTGTGGGTCCGCCCCCGTGGTCACCTTCGCCCGTGGGGCAGAACGAACGGTGTCCGTTGACGGGGTATGCCTGCAGGCGGTCGCGCAGGGCCTCATTCACGTCGCCGTTATAGTTACCCGTACTGAAGGCCAGTACCCTTGAGCCGTCGGCACCCTGCCACCAGAACGTGCCCGTATGGGGTGTCGTACGCATCGCCCCGAAGTAGTTCATGCCGCATTGGCGCAGTATCTGGGGCAGTTGCGACTGATGGCCGAAGTCGTCGGGCAGCCATCCCACGCGAGCCATGCGTCCGAAGCGCGACTGGAAATAGCGCTGCCCCAGCAGGAACGAACGGGTCAGAGCCTCGCCCGAGGGCATCATCTGGTCGCTCTCCACCCACATGCCGCCCACGGGTTCGAAGCGTCCCTCGCGCACATATTTCTTCACCTGTTCAAACAGGGCCGGATCCTGCTCCTCCACAAACTTATATACGGCAGCCTCGCTTTGCAGCAGGCAGTAGTCGGGGTATTCCTTCATGAAGGCCACTGCCTGGCGCAGGTTGTCGTTGGACATCTTCTGCGTCTCGGAGAGCGTCCACAACCAGTTCATGTCCATGTGTGAGTGCCCGATGAGGTGCAGCGTATCGCCAGCCACATCGGCATTCTTCTGTACGGCGGGCAGCGGCGTGCCCTTCTGCCCTACCGCTGTTGTCATACTCAGCAGCAAAGCTACTGCAAATATTGAAATCGTCTTGCACATAAGCCTATGTATATGTATGTATTAAATGTATAGTATCCCTCACAGGTCGTCTGTCACACGAACTACTATTCAGAGATTATTCAACTGCGAACGACGCCATAACCCGTCATTGCCTATATTTCCAGGGGCAAAGATACGCTTTTTTGGCAAAACAGACAAATTTAACTATAAAAACTTATCGCTACGGGGCCATTTAAAAGTAGTTTCTTGCGTCCCTTTTAGTAGCAAGCGCCACCCTTTCAACCCCAACCCATATAAAGCATGTCCTTTACACCTTGTAGAAGCTGCTCTCTCCGGGTTCGCACTGCAAAGGTACGAACATCTGGGAGGAGCACTTTGCACTTATTCCGCTTTAACCGGCCTTATCTGGTGTTAACCGGCCTTAATAGTCCTTGCATTGATGTCATTGCTTTCATTGACGGAGCCTTTATGAGGCTTGTATAAAGGCTGAATTCTATCCGTAAGAAGCCTTAATTCGAGCAGAATAAAGGCTTTATTCAATGCGAATTCAGCCTTTATGTGATACCGTTGTGTGAAATCATATATGCTTGGGATATTCTTTACATTAAGCATCTTAAAAATAAATGCCCGCCTGACTCCCCTCATACAATAGCCCCCTTATAAGGGGGCATGTATAGAGGGGGGAGGAAAGTCAGACGGGTATCGCGCCCGCGCGAGGCGGAGGGCCAACAGGAGGGTACCATAATTTCCGGACCGACCATCCGTATAATTATTCGTTCGCTCGGCTTTCTTGCGTCCTTTAGGGATAACGCCAGCTGCTATGTTGCAATATTAATCTAGGGATGGCAAATAGGCCGCCACCCGCCGGGATATTAGCGGATGGCGGCCCTGAACAAAAGTCACATGAGCATTTCGTCTATTCTTGAGATTGATTACTTTATCATCTTTATCTGACCGTCCTGGATATACAGGCCCTTCTCGGGAGCCTTCATGAGGCGGCGGCCCTGCAGGTCATATAGCTCCCCTCCATTACGGGAGGGGCTGGGGGTGGGTCTGAGGTTCTCTATCCCATTGGGTTCGATGCTGAGCGTGGCCGTATAGGCTTCCTCGTCGTTTTCCAATGTAAGCACATAGTTGCCGGGGCCGTATGCTGTTAGTTCGGTATTCAGCGCCAGCACGTTATCTGTCAGCAACGTCTTCCGATAGACCACCCGTCCCGAGGCATCGGTAAGCGTAGCCGTATAGTATCCGGCCAAGGGGTTCAGGCGGACAAACAACTCCGTGTCTGAGTACTCGCCCTGCAGCGTTTCCTCGTCCTGCGGCATATCCCCGTCCTGCTGCTGAATCCGAAGTCGCGGAGCCCGGGGCTGAGCCTTTATGACATGGGTGAAGTCCAGTTTCTTTTTCTTCACCTCGTCACCAGGCTTTTCCATCAGCGAGGCATCATAGTATAGTACCTCATTGCCCACTGTGCAGGAGAGAAGAATGTAACCTCCGAATGGCAGATTGACAAGCCCCATATAGCCCACGCCCTGCAGCCAAGTCACGGTAGTGCCATTGAATGAGACGTCCCGACACCAGCCCTTGTAAGTCTCTGTGTTAATGATACGATTCTCGCCAAGTGTGACATCATAGATCACAGTTAAGATCGAATAGAAATTATTGTACCACCCAATAGTACCGGCTGGGGAAGAGAAGTCGTAGATTACCTGCGACTCGGTCTTGCCTGGCGGACAGAAAAAGACAACTAATTCCTCCTCCCTTGCCGCACCGGCGTACAGGGGCGGCACATTCTCACCCCTGTCAATCCACCATCGCTTGTACCGCAGACCGCCTATAAGCGTATCGCCCTGCAGATACTGGTATTCTATCCGCCCTGGAATCTTTTCTGTTGGGTCTGCACCATCCTTTAAGCAGCACAACGTCCAGGTCTTACCTTCCTCAACGAAGGGACGGCAGTTAATAGGATCTTCTGTAGTCTCAGAGGAACCGCTGTAGCTGTCCAATGGCAGAATCGGACCGGCATATATCTTTTTGTAACGTTCAATCTCTGAGGTGGGTACATATAGCTTCGTCGATTCATCCAATCCGCTAAAAAGGGAGCGGTTCAAGCTTTGGTTCTCGAGAATCCCCCTTATAATCAGAGCATCCAATTTGCATTCGCGAAATGCGAGAGAACCAATTGTCTGTATGCTCTCTGGCATATCTATTGTTTTCATTGACACGCACCCCGAAAATGTCTGTTCACCAATACCTCTTACACCATTGGGGATTTCTATTGACTCGAGGCTGCTGCAATTCTTAAAAGTATATGCATCAAGGTATGCCAGCTTTTTCGGAAGGTTGATTTTCTTAAGGTTTCGGCATTCATTGAAGGCAGAGTACATTCTCTCGACTGTTTCTGGCAGTTCAACAGAGACTAGGTCTGCACTATAGGAGAAGGATGCTCCCCCAATATATGTAACACCCTGAGGAACAGCATAGTTTTCCTGCTTGTTTCCTGCTGGATAGGCATATAGTTTTGTGCCATCTTTGCTGAACATAACCCCTTCTTTGGAACTCATAATGGGATTGTCCTCATCAACCTCAATTGATACAAGAGACGTACATCCAACAAATGGATTCATGTAATCAGGAGAAACGGCGCTGGGGTATTCATTTGAAAGCTCATAATGTATAACATTCTCTATAGTCTTTGGAATCCGGACTCTTGTCAATTCTTTACAATTATAGAAAGCACACCAACTTATGCCTTTTACGATATAGCCTTGCCCGTCATAGTTGATTTCTGATGGGAGAACCAACTCACCAGCCCAAGTGTTCTCACTATCTATAATTGCTTCATGAGTTTCTTCACTCAAATAAAAATTTAGGCCTTCGACTATTACCTTTCTTGCATCAAGACATGTCAATGGCAATATAAAGATGAGAAAAAACACTGTTTTTAAACATCTATTACTCTTTTTATTATGGATCTTCATCTTTTTTAATAATCAAAATTATAACAACAGGTCCTTTTTTTAAGGGATATAGAAATTAGTTGATTTTCCCATTTTCAATTGAAACAGTTACACCGGTCGGGGCTTCAAAATTCTTTCCAGTAGCCATATTGATAACACCGTTATTTCTTATAATTAATCGGCTCCCTGGTACCATAACTATATCTGCATTCTGAAGAGTGCCGCCATCTATAATGAGAACACCTCCTTCACAAACTCTGATTCTAGAATCACCTGTCAAAGTTGTAGTGCCAGTAATGGTTAACGAGCCTCCATTCACTATACCCAGCCTATAAAATGTAGAGCTATTAGATGAATAAGTTACTGGATTATCAATAGTGATACCAGCTGGCAAAACATCAAGATTTCCAAAACTATCAAGAGAGCCAAAGTTGATATTTGAGTCATCTCCATCAGGCGTGTCAGGGACCCAAGAAGGACAGTTAGTAGGTTTTGGACCTATTCCCCAAAAATACAAGCCATCACCATCTGCATCTGAATAAACAATGTCTGAGTCGGATAATATCATGCTAGAAATATTTCCATTTATGGCATACATCCATTTTAAATTTGTTATATCAGTATAAACATATGCATATCCTTGATTTCCCCAATTAGTACCCCAACTATTTTTTAGCAACCACGCAGTTTTACCGATTAAATCATTATGGTCATTCGCATTTATTGTTATTGCCGTATGAGTCCCTATTTGAATAACATCTCCTTCTTGTATTGTTTTATAACCAACAAGGACTAATGCATGAATCCATGAATATATACCAAAAGGCAAGGGGGCATGTAACAACTTGCTTTTTATATAGTTTTCACCAGCGGAATAATTTATTGTTTCGTACCCATTTACATATATTACTTCAGAAGGATTTTGACACTTTTGATTACAATCCTTTTCGTATGCGACATAAGGAAAACATGATTCTGTAACAATGCCATTATTTTGCACATAAGTTAAAGCTGTGCCTTGGGTCATGCCTTGCGTCTGACAATCAAAAGAACTTATGCAAGAAATCAATTCTTCTTCGGAGAGATCGTAATCAAGATTCTGATTATAATACAAATTAATATATGCTTCAAGGGCTCCCAATGCTGAAAAAGCGCCACATGATCCGCACCCTCCCTGATTTTTAATAGATGTCATCCAGTTCTTTCCATGCCGATTTCTCCAATCCCACTCGTTAACATATTGAGTTGTTGGCATAGTCAGTTTCGAATTCTTTTTCACATTTGTTTCAAGCCCATTAGGAACAACAAATATACCACCCTTATAGAATTCAAGTCCATATAATTCTGGAACCTGTCCCCCGAACAAACTTTTCTTTTCTTCAAAAGTAAGTTGGGAAATGAATGTTATACCGGCTCTCCATGTTTTATTTTCGTTTGTGAGCCTCTCATTGAGTAAATTAGCTATGTAGTGACATTGAGACCGCCTATTGGCAACGCTTCTCTTTATACATTCGTCCAGTAAACCATCGTTAATGGAGTAATACAGAGAATCAACATCAATTAAAGCCTTTTTTGTTTCAATCCTTAAAGATAGAGGCTGAACATATGGTAGACATGCTGTTTCCAATCCTATTTTTGAGAAATGAAACTTAAGATTATCTAATAAAAGTGGATAGGCTTCGTAAACTAAAAACTCCGTGTTATTGACATCCTTCATTATAATCCTAACATAGCTATCCTTATCATTTGCAAAAGTTACACTGCCAGAAACAAACAATCCTGTAATTTTATCATTAAATGTCTCAGACAGGTCAAAGATAGAATCACCTTTTGATAAATAGCTGCCGAGTAAAATAATGTTTTGATCTTCTGCATCATTAAAAGTGAATTCATTGGATAGATATTGAGAAAAAACCAAATTAGGTATAAAAGCCAAAATAAAAAATATCTTTTTCATTTTATACTCATTTTTGTTATCTTATTAGTGCATCTATATATAGAGAGAAGGTATATGAGGGTTCTCTTTGGCTAGGCCTCAGAAACAATCATTTTCCTTGTCACCACTACCTTTCCATCAACCACTAAGGTATAGATATACATGCCTGCCGTGAGGTCGCTGGCATAGACGGTGATGTT
>CAMJQA010000061.1 GCA_946407895.1 uncultured Prevotellaceae bacterium | reverse complement strand
ACCCAACCAATCGCCTTTCATCGCCTCAGATAGTGCGGTTTATTTGGCTAAAAATGGTTAAGAATGGCGTAGGTTATTGATAGGACGCAATGCAAGATGGCTGCCAGAACTGGGCGGTAGAGCCATACAAAAGCTTGCGCCCGCCGGAAGAGGCATATTCCTCTGCGGCGGGCGCAAGATATTGAGGTAAGGCTCAAGAACAAGCACTCCCTACTTCACCAGGTTGCCGAGTATATCGCGGGTCAGTTCGCGCGTGATGGTACGTGTGGCTGCGGAGGTGGCGTTCTTAGCCATCTTGCCTGTGGCTGAGGTGCGCGACTTGGACTTCTTGCCCGTAATCATATCCGACACGAAGCTGCCCAGTACAGTAGCGAGTGTGCCCGTGACAGCCGTGATGACAGCCTTTACGACCTTCGATACGATGCCGGCCTTCTGCTTTGTAGCCTTCTGCTTGCTCTTTGCGGCAGTATCCTGGGCCTCCTCGGCAGCCTTCATGGCCTCCTCAGCCTCAGCCATCAGCACCTCGAAGGCGCTCTCGCGGTCGATGGGCGTATCATATTTGCCGTAGAGGTCGGACTGCTTGATGGCATCAATACGCTGACCCTCGGTAATGGCACCTATCTGGGAGAGGGGGAAGAGTATCTTGGCACGCTCCACGACGGAGGGCGCGCCCTTCTCATCGAGGAAGGAAACAAGAGCCTCGCCCGTCTCCAGGTTCATGATAGCCTCGTCCGTCTTGAAGGCGGGATTGGGACGGAAGGTATCGGCAGCCGTCCTTACAGCCTTCTGGTCCTTGGGCGTATAGGCCCGCAGGGCATGTTGCACACGGTTACCCAGCTGGCCCAGAATCACCTCGGGCACGTCCGTTGGGCTCTGCGTTACGAAATAGATGCCCACACCCTTCGAGCGTATCAGGCGGATAACCTGCTCGATCTTATCGGTCATAGCCTTCGACGTATCCTCGAAGAGCATGTGTGCCTCGTCGAAGAAGAAGATGAGCTTGGGCAGGAGAAGGTCGCCCACCTCGGGCAGCTGGCTGTAGAGGTCGCTCATGAGCCACAGCAGGAAGGTGCTGTACAGCTTGGGTTGCATCATCAACTTATCCGCAGCCAAGACATTCATGATGCCCTTTCCGTCGCGCGTCTGCAGCAGGTCGTGTATGTCGAAGCTGGGTTCGCCAAAGAAGTGATTACCTCCTTGGTTTTCTAGTGCCAAGAGAGCTCTTTGGATACCGCCGATACTTATGTTCGAAACACTACCATATTTAACAGTAAACTCCTTTGAATGCTGAGAGACATATTCGAGCATTGAACGTAAATCCTTAATGTCAAGTAAAAGTAAGTTCCGTTCATCTGCGATACGAAATACAATATTAAGTACTCCATCTTGTGCCTCAGTTAGATTAAGCAGGCGCGACAGCAGTTGCGGTCCCATCTGGGATATTGTGGCACGCATGGGGTGTCCCTGTTCGCCAAAGACATCGAAGAAGCGTACCGGGCAACCCTGGAACTGGGGGTCCTGGATGCCAAACTCGGGCATTCGCTTCTCGATGAAGCCCGACAGCCGGCCAGCCTGACTTATGCCGGAAAGGTCGCCCTTCATGTCGGCCATAAAGCAGGGTACGCCTGCCTGACAGAAACTCTCGGCAATAACTTGAAGGGTGACGGTCTTTCCCGTTCCCGTTGCTCCGGCCACCAGTCCATGGCGGTTAGCCATCTTGCCGATTATACTAAGTGGTCCGTTCTCGCAATGGGCTATATAGAGCCCGTTTTCTTGTGTAAACATATTAAAGGTTCAAAAGGTTCAAAAGGTTCAAAGTTCAAAAGGTGCAAAAAGTTACTACGCAGTCTTAATGGTCCGGCGCTGGCCGGCCTTCAGGGTGACGTTCTCCTGGCGACCGTTGAAGTGGAGGGTGGTGGAGCCTCCCTTGCGCGAATAGATGGAGAGGGCGGTTACGCGCCCCTGCTTCCACTCCAGGTCGATGACGAAGCCTCCCCTGGCACAAAGGCCGCTGAAACGACCGTCCGCCCATGCCGGGGGCAGACAGGGCAGCAGGTGGATTTCGTTGCCGCCCGACTGAATGAGCATCTCGGCTATTCCGGCACAGCCGCCAAAGTTGCCGTCTATCTGGAAGGGAGCATGTGCATCGAGGAAGTTGGGATAGGTACCGCCACCGCGCCGTGCGTCTTCGCCCCGGTAATCATCGGGCGAGATATAGCGGATAAGCTTCTGGAGCATCCCGTAGGAACGGGCCTTGTCGCGCAGACGTGCGAAGAGGTTCACGCGCCATCCGGCACTCCATCCCGTGGTCTCCATGCCGCGTATCTCCAGGGTTCGGGCGCAGGCGCGAGCCAAATCGGGGGTCTCCTTCAAGTTGATATGGTGCCCAGGATAGAGTCCGAAGAGATGCGACTGATGGCGGTGGGTAGGTTCCTGGTCGCGCCATTGGTGGTACCACTCCTGCAGCTTGCCGTCCTTGTCTATTTTGTACGGCATCAGTCGGGGCAACGTCTGCTGTATGCGCGCCTGCAGGTCGGTATCCGTGCCGAGCACCTTGGCTGCCTCCAGGGCATCGGTAATGCATTCGCGTATCATGCCTATGTCGGCAGAACCGCCGTAGAAGCCCGCTCCCCTATAGCCCGAATCGGTTTCATAGTTATTCTCGGGCGATGTAGAGGGTGCGGTCAGCAGCACACCATCCTTCTCCACGAGCCATCCCAGGCAGAACTGGGCAGCTCCGCGCAGGCAGGGGTAATAGCGGCGCAGGAAGTCCTTGTCGCCCGTGAAGAGATAGTGCTCCCAGATATGCGTCGATACCCAGGCGCCGCCCATAGGCCAGATGGAGTACGAGATAGCGCCATTCACGGGGTTCGTCATGGCCCATATATCGCTGTTGTGATTCATGCACCAGCCCTCCTCGACGCCGTAATAGGCCCTTGCCGTCTCAACGCCCTTTTGTGCTAGGGCCTCGATGAAGATGAGCAGCGAATGGTGCATCTCGCTCAGGTTTGTCACCTCGGCAGCCCAGTAGTTTTCCTCCATGTTGATGTTGGTGGTATAGTTCGAGCACCAGGGCGGCAGCATAGAGCGATTCCAGAGTCCCTGCAGGTTGGCTGGAATAGCCGGCGTGCGGGAACAGGAGATGAGCAGGTAGCGACCAAACTGGAAGTAGAGCTCCTCCAGGTCGGGGTTAGGCTCGCGTCGGTCGGTATATCGCAGCAGTTGCTTGTCGGTAGGCAGCGCAGCAATAGCCGGGTCCGTCTTGCCCAGGTCGAGCGAAACGCGGCCAAAGAAATGCTGATAGTCGCGTATGTGAGCCTTCAGGAGTTTGCCGTACGACTTGGCGGAGGCGCGGTTCATGCAGCGATTGGCTATCTCCTTGTAGGGCAGGCCCTCGGCAACAGGATCCTTGTCGTAGCCGTTGAAACTGGTAGCATTCACCACAAGCACGAGTGCCTCGGTGCAGTCCTGCAACAGCAGGTCGCCGTCCGAAGCGCGGCTGAGGGTTCCGTTCTTGGGCACTACGCGCACTATTGTACGGAAGTGAATGCCCCGGTCGGGATCGAAGAAGTGCGTCTGGCTGTTTACGGCATAGCGTTTGATGACGGAATGATAGGCTCCGTATCCGTCTATGGTAAGCCGGTCGTCGGTTGCCGTTATGGTGGCTGGCTGCTTCGTCTTGTAGCGGAGGCGGACGGTGATGGGCGACTGGGCACGCAGGCGCACCACGATGGCGCTATCGGGCGAGGACACGAAGTAGTCGGTAGATACGCGCTTGCCGCCACGCAGATAGGTATTGTGAGCCGTAGCATCAGTCAGGTCGAGCCATCGGGAATAGCCCTCGATGCCCGCTTCGTCGCCATAGTCGAGAAGCAGTTCGCCCAGCGGCTGGTACTGTTCGGAACGGTTGCCCTGCATCTTCAGCATACGTTCCTCGGCCGTTTTGTAGTCCTCGCGGAAGAGGGCTTCGCGAACGCCAGGGAGGGCCTTGTGCGCATCGGGATTGAACACCTTCCGTCGCGGTTCGCCCGTCCAGAAGGTTATGTCGTTCAGTTCCAGCCTGTCCTGCTGCGTGCCGCCATAGACGATGGCACCCAGCCGGCCGTTTCCGATTACGAGGGCTTCCTCGAAGAAGTCTGCCGGCCGGTCGTAATGGAGGGTAAGCGTATTCTCCTCTGCCCTGAGACTGCCGGAATAGAATAGCAAGGATAAACCCAGAATAGTGGTGATTCTTCTCATTTTGATGCCTTTTTCTGTCACTTCTCGCTGCAAAGGTACGAATAAGCGAGCGAAATGCAAAAGAAAAATGATTTTTCTTTTCATTTCCGAGCGTCAGTACCTTCGATCGAAGGTCAAAATTACGAATAATTGCGCGAAGATGCAAATAAAATACATTGAAAGTTCAAAGTTTAAAGTTCAAAAATACATTTTTACTCGGAAAAAAACGCTACCTTTGTACCCGTGAATGTTTAAAGTTTAAAGTGCAAGGTTTAAAATGTTCAAATGATGATGAAACAGGAAGAGAGACGACTGGAGGTATGCTGTGCCGACCTGGACAGCGTACTGGCTGCAAAGGCGGGAGGAGCCCATCGCGTAGAGCTCTGCGAGGCGCTGGAGCTGGACGGGCTGACACCCCGTAGCGAACTCATCGGGAAAGCCGTGGAGAGCGGCATACGCGTACATGTACTGATACGTCCGCGAGAGGGCGACTTCAACTATACCGAGGCGGAGGCCCGGCTGATGATACAGCAGATAGCCGAGGCGCGGCAGCTGGGTGCCCAGGGCGTAGTATGGGGTGCGCTTACTGGCGAGGGCCGCATCGACATGTCCCTGTGCCGCCGTCTGATGGAGGCCAGCCGGGGGATGAGTGTCACCTTCCATCGCGCCTTCGACGTCTGCCGGGAGCCCCTTGCAGCCCTGGAGGACATCATCAGCCTGGGATGCCACCGGCTACTCACCTCGGGTCAGGCCCCTTCTGCCCAACAGGGTATCCCTCTGCTGCGCCAACTGGTTGCCCAGGCCGCCGGCCGCATCATCATCATGCCCGGCGCAGGAGTAAGTCCGCAGAACGCCGCACAAATCCTGTCGGAGACGGGAGCCACGGAGATTCACGGTTCCCTGCGCATGGGCGGGCATACCAGCGAGGAGATGGTAAGGGAAGTGGTTGGAGCCCTGTAGGCGTTCAAAGTTCAAAGTTCAAATGCCCTTCGGGCGTTCAAGGTTCAAGGTTCAAATGCCCTACGGGCGTTCAAAGTTCAACCCGAACCGCCTTGCGAACCCTGGAACTTGGAACTTGGAACTTTGAACTTTAAACCTTAAACCTTGAACCTTGAACCTTAAACTTGGAACCTTGAACCTTCTTTCACTCCTTCCACCGTGCCCATTTGCGTTCGAAGTCCCATATCTCAGCATCCAGCTTCAGGGCCCTGGCGCATTCCTCCTGGGTCTTTCCGTTCAGCTTATGCGACGAGGTGATGTTCACAAACGGTTCGCCGGCATCGAAGGCAGCCAGTACGGCATCGAAGAACATCTGCCAGCGCACCTTGTAGAACGTCTCAACCAGGCCGTCCCAGTCGCGGTTGGCATAGTCCGATAGATGAGTGGTGTCGCCCCATAGGGTGATGAGCGTGCGGGCGTTCATCTCGAAGTAGTCCTTCTCCGCCTCGTTTTTGCCCCAGGCACGTGCGTCGCGTATCCAGTCGTCCAGCGAGAACTCGGGGCACGTCCTCAGCACCTCGGTCATCTGGTCGCACATCCCCAGGAACTCATCCCTTGCGGCCACCATGCCTGCGCGGTCGCCTGCCCGGTAGGCCTTGGTGAAGCGGGCTCTGACGGCCAGGGCCCTGTTGCGGATGGACTGGCGTCGCGTATTGGCCAGGTCGAAGCGGAAGTAGCCCGACGTACCCTTTACCGTCTCCAGCACGGCCAGGGCCTCCTCCAGGTTATTGATGTCGTACCCCTTTCGTAGTTCCGTGGTCCAGTTCCACTCACCTTCCAGATTCGGGTGAGCATTTATGATGCCTGCCGCGCCGGTGCTGGTATGGGTGGTGCATACCTTGTCCACCATCATGTGCCAAAAGGTACGGAAGGCAGAATCCACCCGTCCCAGGTGGCGGTCGGCTATATTGTCGATATAGGCATCGAAGCCTACGCCCGTGTCCCATGCCTGAGCCATCAACGCCTCATAGACAGGCTCGTTCAATCCGAAGCCCTCCAGGGTGGAGCCGATGCCAGCCATCTCGGGGCTTCCCTCCTTCTTTGCAGCATCTATCAGCCTGGCATTCAGCTTGTAGTCGCCCTCTATCTCCGTCATGCCCCCGAAGTTGCCCAGATAGCACCAGATGAACTTATGCCCGTAGAACTTCTCCGTCTTGCGCCATATCTCGGTGTAGTCGCTCTCGTAGTCGAGCATAATCATCCGCCCCTGGGGTACGGCCGAGAGGTAGGCCTTTATCCGCTCGGGTGTCCAGGAACGCCGGGCGGAGATGAAGAGCCACCCCATCTGCAGCCAAACGGCTTCGGGATCGACGTCCGTCATGGACTTGAACACGCCGGCCGATATCTTGTGGAGCGAGTCGGGTTCCCACGATGGGGGCGACACTTCGTTGAAGAGGTCCACGCCGTATATATGGTCTGTGCCGTACATACGCGTCTGCTCCTCCAGGAAATCCCTCTGTATGCTGGCGAAAGCCGGATCTGCGGGACTCAGGTAGGTACAGCGATACTTCTCGGCAAAGTAGCACCAACGGTTCACTTTCGAGGTACGGATGCCGGGCTTCGTCTGTTCCAGCTCGGCAGGTATATGGCCCGAGAAGGCAGGCAGCACGGGCGTCATGTTCAGCTCGCGTTCGCGCTCCAGGATGCGCTTCTGCAGGCTTGCCTGCCCGTCTATCCAGCTCTGCGGCAACGGCCCCTGCCACCGGTCTATGTTTATCATGCGCTGCCAGGGCAGATGTGCCGGACCGGTAAAGTATGCACGTATCTGCTCGTCCGTCATGCCATATCGCCGCCATACCTTCTGCCACACGGCCTCCTGCCCGGTTATGGCCAGGGGCATGTTCACGCCGTTCAGGGCCATCCAGTCGATGAAGCGCTCCCATTGCTCCCATTTCCACCAGGGCATCGTATATCCGAAGGTGCAGTAGTTCAGGAAGAACCTGGTGGGCAGTACCGCCCTGCCCGTCACCTTCTCGGGCACCTGTGGCATCTTTTTGGGCAGCTCCACGGGGTTGAAGTCGTACCAACTCACGTTGGCCAGGCAGTACTGCTGTATGTAGCGGTTCAGCCCTACGGCCATAGAGTTGGCATTATTTCCACGTATCAGCACCTTCTTGCCCCTCTGCAGCAGCTCGTAGCAGTCGGCCGTGGCATCTGTCTGCTCGAAGGTCACCGCCCGGGCCTTGCCGCCCATCACACGTCGGGCCAGGGCCTCGGCAGCCCGCTCGTCGGCCGTGCGGAACGACATTAGCCCGCACCCTACTGCCAGGAGCAGCAGCACCCGGCAGCCATGCATAAATCTCTTCATATTCATTTCCTTAATCTATAGTCTTATAAATTCAGCACATATTGCAGGAAGTCGCCAATCCTGTCCAGGAAGCTGTAGCTGCCCGTGCCGGGCGATGCCGAAAGCTGGAAGCAATGGTTGCGGGTAGCCAGGGTGTGCAGTTCGCTCTGCAGGCCCATGCTGCGCATCTTCTCCCACACCTTCACCGAGTTCATGGCAGCCCATTCGTCGGCATCGCCGTGCAGGAAGAGCATGGGAGCCGTCTGCAGGTCGAAGTTGAGTTCGGGCACCAGTACCGCATCGTCCATGTTGCCCCCCTGGGTGTTGGGCTCTTCCGCCCCGTCGGTCAGCACATAGCCGGGATAGAGCGCTATTCCCCATTGCACATTACAGGGCAGCTTGTCCGCCTCGTCTATGGGCAGGTAGGACTGGTGCAGGGACGACGTGGTGCCCATCAGGGTCAGGTGCCCTCCGGCCGAGCTGCCCATTATGCCTATGTGGTCGGGGTCGAGCCCCAGGCTTCGGGCCTTGCTGCGCACAATCCTGACGGTCCTCTGAAGGTCCTGCCAGGCCGTGGTGTGCTTGGCCAGCCCGCTCTGTGGCGTGGGCCGCGGCGTGCGGTACTTCAGGGTCACCACCGTCATGCCCCTCTCGTTGAGGTAGCGCCGCACGGGAGTCACCTCGAATCCGTCGGGGTTGTTGTTCATGTAGCTTCCGCCCGAATAGATGATCTGTATGGCCTTCGTCTTCAGCTCGCGGGGGAAATGCCATTCTATGTAGGGCTTGCATTGGTGCGCCTGGGTGTCGGGCATCTTGCCCTGGGGCCAGATGTCCTCGGTCACCTTCTGGCGCCGCGCATCGTCGCTGGCATACCGGCTCATGATGTCCACCTCGGGCTCCACGGGGCCCATGTAGCCCATCTGCCTCATGAACTCCACGGCACGCTCCAGCCCGTATGCGCCGTGCCCCCGCCCCGGGTACAGGTGCAGCTCGGCAGGAATCCCCCGCTTGCGCAGCTCGCGGTATATCAGGGTGGAGGCGTTGGGCGAGTTTAGGTCGTTGCCTCCGTGCTGCAGGGTCATGGGGCACGTCTTCCGGTCGAATTTCAGCAAGCCGGATATGTGCACGTCGATGCCATATCCCATGCGGGCGTCGATGGTTCCGGCCTGGCCGTCGGATGCCACGTAGGTCGGGGCATTCACCACCGCCCAGTTGATGTGGCAGGGCACCGTGTCCAGCTCGTCCGTGGGTTCGTAGGCGGGGGTGAGCGAGCTGGTGGCAAGGAGCATGGCCAGGTGCGAGCCGGCCGACATGGAGATGGTACCTATCCTCTCGGGGTCGAAGCCCCGGCGGCGTGCCTGGCTCCTGACCATGCGCACGGCGCGCTGGCCGTCCTCCCATGCCGATTGGTAGAAGGGCAGCCCCGTGGGCCTGGGCGTCCGATATACGAGGTTCACGCATTGGAATCCCAGCTCCGTGAAGGTCTTGTGCCAGAGGCGGACCAGGGGTATGTCGCAGCACCTTCTGTAGCCGCCGCCGGAGATCAGTATCATGCACCCGCCGTTCCTCACGCCTTCGGGCGGAGCCTCGTACCATTCCAGGTAGGGCATACGATGCTTGTCGGGGTCGAAGTTCTTACCTTCCGACTCGTCGGTCATGGCCGCAATCTGGTGGGGCTGGGCATCGGGCATCTTGCCCGGGGCCCATATAGCCTGGCGCTCCCATGCCAGGGCGGCGCGGGAGCAGCATACGCTCAGCAGCAGTAGCAGCAGCAGATGTTTGGCAGTTTTTAATCTTTGATTGAAGGGTATGTCCATATACTTATTTCTGTTTCTCTTCCTCCCTCCGTTTCTGAATGGCGGCATAGCCAATCTCCGGCAGAGAAAACGATTTTTTACCTTGAATACCCTCGCGAGTGAAAGCAAAGGGGAGATACTTGCTGTGCTGCCCACGACCACCGTTCTTTAAGGTGAAATTTTGGCACCTTAAAGCATCATATTCTTCCTTGGTCAGTTCGAACATAAAGTCATCGGGGAAACGTTCAATATTCCTCTTGACAGCCCTTTTCAGATTCTTCGTCTCAACGCAATATAGTGTGGCAAGGTCGGAGTCAAGCATCACCCTGCGGCCTCGTATCTCATAGATTTTTCGTTTTATGTGTTCTAATGTGTCCATGCTCAGCCTATTTTATTTGTAATAATTACATTTTCGCCCAACTCGAGGCGGGCGGGTAATGATTCCATTCTATTGCCTACAATGAGCGTTTCGGCTCATCCTGAGTTATTTTTTGCAGGCATTTGAATGCAAAAATAGTCATTTAGCCGCAGAAAACACAAAAACAATCCATCTTTTTCCTTTTAATATCGGAATGTCCGCTTTTTCATCTGCAAAAGAGAGCCTGGCGGCAGGCTCGGCAACATTCACAATCTACCTGTTGGCGACAGAAATACGCTTTTTCCCAACCATAAAAATGAAATCGCCTTTTTGTTCGGAATCTACTGTCACCCTTCCCTTCTTCTCGTCATAGGTGACCGTGCAATCGAAATACTCAGTCCCGCTGCCCTTGGGCAAATGAAAATGGCGAACAGATTTTCCATTGGGATAAATACGGAATACACACTTGCCAGGCATAGATGCATCCGACATCGGGATGATTGCTCCCGAGCGGACGAAGAGCGGGAACTCCGATACAGAGTACTCACGTACCACCTGGGCTCCTGCAGGGTAGGTTTTACCAGTCCAGTAGTCAATCCACTCCCCCTCGTCCGGAAGGTGGAAGATTACCTTTCCTTCTTCGTGTGTTATTGCTTTCGTAAAGAGGTCGCTTCCCAGCATATGGCTCTTTTCCTCCAGGTTGGTACCCTTGATGAGCGACCCACCATGCAAATGTGCATCCACCACGGTCGAGAACTTATATGGAGTCAGCGATTTCATCCATTCTACACACCAACGATAGGCCTTCTCGATCTCTTGCCCGTGCGTCCAGGGCAGGTGAGCCGAGAAAGGTCCATTCTCTCCGCCGTTAATCATAAAAGCTGTCATGCAGCCAAACTGCGCATAGCGGATAAACTGAGTTGCAGTAGATTTGGGATGGGCAAATCCTCCCACCTCGCATCCGATGGCTCCATAACCATACCGTGCTGACTGGTATATGTCGTTTATTTGCCTCTGCAGTCCGTCCCAGCTACCCGAAAAGTCACCGCACCAACCCATGTTTAGTTTCTCAATGCTGGATTCCTGCCCGGTGATGGCTCCTTGACCGCGCTGCCACGAGTAGGGACGTGCAATGGTCACCCCGTCAGGTCGCCGCCCCACAGTATAGTCGAACATCGCATCATAGTAGTAGTGGCGAAATTCCTGGTTGGACATTTCTCCGAGCGATGTATCAAAGAAGGGCGGCAGGCACACATCTCCCTGGTCCACCTTCCATCCATACACTCCTTCGGTGAACACCTTGTCCAGTTGGCCGTACCACCATTCTGTAGCCTCCGGACTGGTAAAGTCGAGATGAATGCCTTTCCCCTTCCACCATTCGATAGAGCGGCTGTGGTCCGCACCGAATCGTTTCTTTGCCACTTCATCAAACGTAGTGCTCTTCTGCTCCGCTGTGTCCTTGCATTTTTCGTTAACAAATCCAGTCAGCCACAGGATGGTCCGCACCCCTTTTTCCATGAATCCACTTATCATTGCTTGAGGCTCGGCATATCGCTGTGTGTCCCATTCGAAACTGTTATAGGATGTACTCCAGGGGCTGTCGATAATGACGGCATCCACGGGGTAACCCCTTTCGAGATAACCATTCACAAGCATCTCCGCTCCCCGGCGGGTATTGATGCTGTCCTCCCATACGATATGTCCGAAGGCCCAGGCCGGCGTGATGGGCGGGCAAAGGGTCCCTGGATCGATTTCCGTAGGCTGAGCACTACATATTGCGGCATAGGCAAGCAGCCCCAGGGTTGTTACAATGTGCCTGATCTTCATTTCTTATGTAATTTACTTAAGTTTCGCTTATTCTCAACTTCTTTCACTCAACAACTCAGAAGCAGTCTTCCAGTCGCTCTTTGATTTGCAGGTTATCAGCTGCACCGGCCTCCTTATAGGCATCCCAGACAAGCCTGCCCTCCTTCTCCTGCTGCTCGGGGGTACTGAATCGGTACGTATTTCCCGGCGCTGCCACTGCGGAAAGAGGACGGGGAGCCAGGGAGGCAGCCAGGTCGGGCAGGTCGTAGGCAGTAAGCGCACCCGGCACGATATTCATCGCGGCGTGCGTATCGTATGTTCTCTGGGAGGCCATGGAGTAGTAGGAGCAGAAGTCACCCGTAAGCACTACCCTGTCGAACGACTTGCTGAAGGCTGCGGCATGGAGCAGGATGGATGCCGTCTCGCCATGCGCGACACCCGTTATGCGGATAGCCTTTTCCGTTTCCCTGATCATATCCGCGAGCGATACCAGGTCGGCGGTTCTTATGGCCAGGATACTACGACCTATCAGGCAGGAGAGGTAGAGCAGGTTGTGCGACACGCCGCCTATCCAGGCATCACCCCGCAGCGCGCCCGGTCCCATCTCGCCGTAGCCCACTAAGTCGGGCACCAGCACAGAGACGCCCTTCCGCAGCATAGGCTCTATCGCATCGTGGATGGCGATGGAGTCCCCCTTTCCGGCAGCATTCAGATAGACGGCAAACTCACCTGTCAGGCTCTGCGGACGGTAGATAAGATAGGGGAACCAGTATCCTCCCTCGCCCTGCGTCGCATATCGCTCCACCACATAGGCGGCCTCCCTGGTACTGCCCAGATGCATCGGCCGGGCGGGCTTCGGCTCACGGTAACCGGCCAGTGCCTTGGCCTCTTCGGCCACATGGCCATAGTAGTTGCGCCCCGTCTTCCGCCTGGCATCGAGAAGCCTGGACAGCCTGTCAGCCTCCTTCAGGTTAAGGGTGAAGAGGTCCTCTCCACCCAGCGAGCTATAGACGCGTCCGTTCGGGGTGGCGTACATCTCGCTGTCGGGCAGGAGCTTCTGGTCGGCAAGCAACGTGTCGCAGGGCAGGCCGAAGCACTTGCTGTAGAAGGCATAGTTCGACTCATTGTTCTTCTTGGTGTATGCGTGTGGTGCATAGTCCTCTGTGCGCTTGAAGTCATCCCTCTTTCCCATAGCTTGCCAGGCCCTCTTCATCTCCTGTTCAATCTCCTTCGTGCCCTGCACATTGAAGATGTCGTTGGTGGTGGTTATCATCAGATAAGGCTTGGGTGCCATGGCCAGGGCCAGGTCCGTCTGGTCCAGTCCGTTGGCTATAAAGTGGTAGATGTCCTGCTCGGCATCCTGCGGTCCCATGGTCAGGAATAGACGGTTATAGGTGGTAAGGTAGTTCTCGGGCGAACAGGCGGCGACCCTGCTATCCAGTGCGGCTATCATAGCCGTCTGTGTACCGCCTCCCGACCTTCCGGTCACCCCTATCCTGTCGGGATCCACCTCCTTCCTGCTGAGCAGATAGTCAATGGCCCTTATCCCGTCCCACATCATCGGCCTGCTGGCAGAGTAGCCACAGAGCAGCATCTGCGTGCCCGGGTAGGAGTGCTGAATGGTGGGCCCGGGGACAGAGGTGGCTATTCCGTCCTCCTTCAGGTACTGCGTGCGCTCGCCCTGCCCTACCGGGTCGAAGCTCAGCACGATAAATCCCTTCTGCACAAAGTTCTGCATCTGCTTCTGGTATGCGGGAGAGAGGCGCCCCGTCTCGGCATGGCCCGAGCAAAAGAGCAGCGCGGGCGTGCCATGGTTCTTCTTTGCCTTGTCGGGGATATAGAGCGAGGCCGTAACGAAGAAGTTGGGTTGCGACTCGAAGACGACCAGTTCGATGCGGTATCCGTCGCGCCTGATCACCTTGGTCACCTTGGCATTCAGCGGGTTACGCTCGGGGAACTCCCCTATGCTCTTCGCCAGTGCCTTTCTCACATACTCCTGCCTGTTCAGCCAGTCCTCGCGGGTAGTCAGGCCCGCCACCTGCCTGGCCCTCTGCTCCAGCAAGAGGCTGGCCTCGCCGGTCAGATACTTGTACAGCGCATTCTGCGAATCAGTAAACCCCAGTCCCCCCAGGGTATTATACTTAGCCGGTGCCGCCGTTGCCACAATAGCAGACACAAGGACAATAAAACAGCAAATAATCTTCCTCTTCATAATTTTGAATTTTGAACTCCTGGAGCTTTTGAATTTTGAATTTATCAATTTTGAACTCCTGGAGCAGCGAGCACAGAACCAAACTCGTTTGGATTCTGTCGAGTCGTAACAGGAGTCGACCGAAGGTCAATTTTGAATTTTGAATTTATAAATTTTGAATTTGAATTATGCTCCTTTGGAGCCGAACCTCACATACACCTTCCCGCTTACCGTCTGGTTCTTGCAGTGGTTCTTCTCGCCCTGGGGTCCCTCAATGGCTGGGAAATAGAACTTTGTTCCTATGGCAGGGATGAGATGCAGGACAGCCAGGTCCGCATCGGGTCCTACGGGGTCCGATGATTTGCTGTGATGCTTGGCGCGCTGAGGTTTGTAGAGCTGCAGGTAGAGGTCGGGAGTGGGAGTGATGATCGTCAGGTCAGGTCTTTGGGAACTGTGGACCTCTACGGCCCGGAACTCCGAGTAGTAGCCCTTGAACTCAGGATAGTCCCATGTCTCGCCCGTGACGGTATTGTTGTACGGTTTCTCGAAGACACCGAACCCGGGGCCCTTCAGGCGGTTCTTCCATACCCTATACGGTCCGTTGGCCATCAACGTGGCACCAGTGACACCCTCCTCGGGATAGTCAAGGGCCAGTCCCGCATAGTCATAGTCGCCGTCGAGGCAGAAGGAGTAGTTGATGCTGTCCTCCCATACGATATGTCCGAAGGCCCAGGCGGGTGTAATGGGCGGGCACATCGTCTGAGGGTCGATGGTTATGGGTTGTGCCTTACAGATGCCTGCTGTCAGAAACAGAAACAGACTTGTAACGAAATGTAATCTTTTCTTCATAATTTCTTTATCTTTGTATATAACTATTTGTAAAAGTCCTGTCGTTTTTTCTCAGGACTTGCCCACATAAATTGTTTCCTATTTGTCCACAGCTATTTTCTCCATACGCTATCGGCAAAGTCCATCAGCCAGGTCCAGTCCCAGGCCGACATGCCGTGCTTCTGATTCCGGCGTACATAACCCAAACAGTTTCCTATGGCACTTGTGTCGAAGTCGGCGGGCCATTCCACATTAGGGAGCCCAGCCTTGCAGAGCTTCTCCCAAACAGGACTGGCCGCTTGGACGGAAAGGAACTCACCTTTGGTGTCGAACCACTGTTCGTCAAATCCCTCTACAAGCAGTGCCCTTGGAGCTATGCAGCTCAGTAGCAGGTGCTGGTCAAAAGGCATCTCGTCCTCATGTCCCGCATACTTTTGATAGGCCTTGCAGTACCAGTGTGTGAAGGCCTTTACCTCGGTAGAGATGTTCTCTCCGAAATTACGCTTGGCCAGTGGCACACCTCCTCCACCCGTCTGGTTTGGGACTACAACAGGGAACCGTTCGTCGAAAGCTCCAGCCACCAAGGCTGCCTTTCCCAGACGTGAGTATCCAGTCAGCACCACCCTGCTGGCATCCAGCAGAGAGTCGCGTTCTATCATATCCATGCCACGCATCAACCCCCATGCCCATGCATTGATAGAGGTTGTATTATCATCGCGTGCCGGATTGCGTTGCGGCCATAGTTCAAAACATCGTGTATAGGCATACTTTTCTTGCTCAGACTGCTGTTTGGGGTCGGGCGAGATGTCACAGTAGCAGGCCGTTACCAGGGCATAACCTCTTGCCAACAACATGCTTGTGGGGATGTAGTTGTTCTCGTTCGGGTTTGCGAACATGCCGCGTTCAGCTCCGCTGCGGTATTGGTTGACAGATATGTTCAAGCTCTCAGCCTCTATGATCTCTTCGTCAGGCAACACGGTATGGTTCCCACGGTAATTGAGTAGGATAATGGCGGGGACAGGGTCTTGAGCATGGCGTGGTGTTACAATTAACCAGTCTATGTACGGGCCGCTATGATTACTTTTGAACCACATTCTTACTTGTCGGCGTAGGCCGAAGCCTGCAAGGGTGATTCCTTCTTCTTTCGTCTCCAGATATATCTCATGCGGTCCGGGCATCATACCATACATCTCATGTTGGAAGATATCCAGTATCTCCTGTCGCCGCTCATCCCATTGACTCAGGTTCTTTACCTTTCTCCCGTCAGTGAAACGCAACGGGTCTTCAAGGGTATAGGACCCAACTTTACTCTCGTCGTAGTTCACCTTTTGAGCATAGGTACTCAAGACTACTATATTGAGAGCTACCGCGCCCCACATTCTTATCCATTTCATCTACACTGAATTTTATAGATAACTTTTTACTTCTACAACAGATGCCTAATACTTGAACACCTTTCCGCCGGCCATCACGTTCTGCGTCTTCTCGTCGAAGGTCACCTTCTGCCCCGTGCGCAGGGCGGCATTCGTCATGATGGTGGCAATGGAGTGGTTGTAGCCCGCCTGAGCCGGAGCGTTGGGCGTCATGCGGCTGCGCACGCACTCCATCCAGTTTCGCATGTGCAGGTATGTCATCGTGTCGCCTCCCGTGTTGGCCGCGGTCTCCACCTTGACATCGGGCAGCTTGAAGCTCTCCAGCAGGTTGGCCTCCATACCCATCTCGCGGGCGGCTCCGGCGTCCATACCGCCCTTGGAGCTGACTTCGTTGGTGTCGAGGTTCAGCGTGCCGCCGTTCGAGAAATAGAGTTCCTTCGTGCCGCCAACGGAGTTGTGCATGCGCGAGCTGTAGAGCACCTGAAAATTATCTGACCCATCGGGTTTGCCGTAGTCGAAGACGGCCGTCACAGTGTCGAAGTTGCGGCGTCCGTCCTTCCAGCAGTAGATGCCTCCGTTTGCTGCCACGCTCTGCGGATGAGCCAGGCCGGTGAACCAGTGTACGGTGTCTATCTGGTGCGACATCCACTGGCCAGGTATGCCCGACGAGAAGGGCCAGAAGAGGCGGTACTCCAGGTACTTGCGCGCATCCCACTTCTCATAGGGGCGGTTCAGCAGGAAGCGCTTCCAGTCGGTGTCCTGCTCGAAGCACTTCTCCACCAGCGACTTCCTGCGCCAGCGGCCCGGCTGGTTCACGTTCCACGTCATCTCCACCATCGTTATCTTGCCGAACTTGCCGGACTTCAGGTACTCGCAGGCGGCCTGGTAGTTCGGTGCCGAGCGGCGCTGAGAGCCTATCTGCACCACCTTCTGCGTCTCCTGAACGGCTTTTAGGGCGGCGCGGGCATCCTCCATCGTCTCGGCAAAGGGCTTCTCCACGTAGGCATCACAACCGGCCTTCACTGCCTGGATGCAGTGCTGGGCGTGCTGGAAGTCGGCCGTCGAGATGATGACGGCGTCGCACATCTTCGAGTCGTACAGTTCCTCGTTGTTACGGAAAGCCTTCACGTCGAGGCCGTACTTCTCCTTGAAGTGCTTCACGGCCTCCTCACGGCGCAGTTTCCAAATGTCGGAAACGGCCACTATCTCGAAGTTCAGCTCTTCGGCACTGGCCATGAAGCAGGGTAGCAGCGATGAGCGGAAGCGATCGGAGAAACCGATTACGCCTACGCGCACCTTGTCGTTAGCGCCCAGGATACGGGCAAATGAATGGACGGGCATTCCCATCCCGGCCAGGGCAAGACCGGCGCTGCTCAGCATCCCGGTCTTCAGAAATTCTCTTCTTGTCTGCATAATATAAAGGGTTAAAGTTTAAAGTTCAAAGTTTAAGGTTTAAAGTTCAAAAGGTTCAAGACCCCCCGGCCCCCTTTAGGGGGAGAAGGGTTCAAGGTTTAATTATCAATTTTCAATTTTCAATTCTTTAAGCGAAGCGGCAGAGCCGAGCGCAAAGTTTAAGGTTTAAGGTTTAAAGTGGTTCTCAGAATCCTACGCTCTGAAGCTGCCGCTTCACTTCCCCGATGGCGGAGCCCACCTGGCTCTTGAAGTCGCTCCATACGCATTCGATGGACAGGTTGCCCGAATACTTTATCTTCTTCAGGGCCGCGAAGTAGGCAGTGAAGTCATCGCCGTCCACACCGGGAGCCGTTCGGTTGGCCTTCTCGGCAATGTGCACATTGCGGATATACTTGCGCCCGGCGTTCAGCAGAGACTGCGGGCCTTCGCCCTCGCGCAGCATGTGGAAGATGTCGGCATTCACCCCGATGTTCGGGTGCTTGACCTTCCTGGCTATCTCGTAGCCCTCCTGCACCGTGTTGATGAAGTTGCTCTCGCTCTTCTGCAGCGGTTCGATGGCTATGACGATGTCGTACTTCTTGGCTATGGGCGCCAGCTTCCTGAGCAGTTCCACGAACTGCCGCTCTGCCTCCTGGCGGGAGAAACCGTCGGGTATGTTTCGCGACCCGGAGCTGCCCAGCACGCATACCTTGATGCCCGCCTCGTGGGCGCGACGCAGAGCCGTCTCCGTGTATCGCACGGCACGTTCATGATCGGCATTGGGGCCCGTCACCTTTATGCTGCCCGGGAAGAAGCCGTTCGTAGAGCATACGGGCAACCCGCATTCCCTGGCTCTCTTCAGGTCATCGGCGAACCGGGCATCGTCTTTCTCAGGGTTAGCGAAGTCGCTCAGGCCCAACTCTATGTGGTGCCCTCCGGCACGTTTCACTGCATCAGCATTCGACACCCCCGTGCATACACCTATACGCTCGGAAAGCAGGTTCTTCCTGTGCCGCCCCTGACTGGGGGACAAGCCTAACATCATGCTCAACAAGACTGTTGCTGTTCTCATAAGGTTTATTCTTTTCATGTCAGTTAACTTATATAATTAATTAATAGTGTGAATGAATTATCGTGCAATCATTTCATCAAGACCTTTCGGCCGCCGCTTATGTACACGCCCTTCCGCTGGGAATCATCATGAATCCTGCGCCCAGAAAGGTCGTAGATGTCCATAGGCCGTTTCCCGTTGACTGTAGTCTTAGCGATATCTGTAGTCTTAGTCAGATAGAAAGAGCGTTCCACTGTGGGGCTCCAACCCTGGAAGGACTGGACAATGGCTTTCATCGTAACCCAGCCGTCTTGCTGGGGGAAATGACTGATAAGATTATCTCCTTTCGAATAAGTAATGGCCGAGTTGGTGCGTTTGCCACTTGAAGAATAGATCCACGAAACAGGGTCCGTCCCATCCAGCGTGTATAGCACAGCAGGTGTCCCTTTCAGCGTCAGTTCGTCGTCGAAGGTCAGCGTATCGGACATATCCTCTTCCCCGTTTATTAGGAAGACGGGAGCTTCTGTCTTGGGGTACCAGCCCTTGTCGATAAGCTGTTGTAAAAAGATGTCCCTCCGTTTCGGAAAGAGTTCCGTCAGCAGTTTGTTTCGTTCAGCCATATATTGTTTCTCCGGGGTGTAGAGTTCACCTTTCGAGAAGTACTGGTGCACATCCTTCCGATAGTCTCCCCATCTGGCCGACTCATCATACAGAGCCAATGAGATGTCGTTGTAGAGGCTGTCCCACAGGGCTACCACATTCTTTTCAGTCAACATACCCTTTGGGGACACGATATGCTTATAAACCCTATCCACGTAGCGGCGACGAAAGACGGCGTTCTGAATCAGGTATTTGAAAATATGTGTGGTGCATTTGTTATAATAGATGCCCAGTGCATTGAAGTCTGCATTGCGGAAAATACATTCGGCATCCCAGCACAGGAACTGGAAGCCGCGGTCTGCGCGCGTTCTGTTGCGGATAGCCGTCCAGTTGTGATAGTCCCAGTCTTCGTTGCCACTGTACTGATTGACAAGCATGTAATCGATATAATTGTCCACGTCCAAAAGCGGTTCTTCTCCGTTCTTGCCAATTAGCCTGAAGTAAAACTGGTTGTCGGCGGCCTTCTCGGCCAGTCTTACCATCTCGTTCCATTTCTCAATGGTACCATCTGATGCCTCCAGGCGCTGTCCCTGGCTGTCCTCCGTAACCTTAACCACATCATAATCTTCTTTATCCCCGCCAAAATGCGTCTTGCAGAAGTCGTCGTTGATGCGCTCAGAAATGGTATAGAGCCCCCAGTACATGCCATTTAGAAAGAGATGGACATAAATGCCGTTAGCAGAAGGACATCCCATTTTTTTCTGTATCAGCCTGGCCCAAAGTTCCTTGATGTATTGACTCGTGCCACGTCCGTCTCCCTGACATATCCAACTGTCATTAAACATAGCCCTGATGATAACGCTGTTGAACTTTGTAACCTCCCGTTCTTCCTCACCATATAGGGGATAATGTAACTTGCCTGGTCCATAGTCGCTTTTGAACTTCAAACGCAGGGAGTGCTTGGGATTCTTCTCTGGGTTTCGGCTGGTTCCGCCGTGGATAGTCAGGGCGCAATCTATTTGCAAGTCATGCTCCGCTGTCCCGCCGAACAGTTCGGCAGAGACAGGGCGTTCCCACCCCCTTCCCGGATAGCCCGAGACGGGTGCGCCGGTATAAATATAGATACCGCCGGTCTTTTCATCTGCTGCTGTATTGAATAGATTACCTTTGTCAGTAACTAAGGAAAGGACGGGCAGCGAGTAGAATCCATCCACAATCTTTTGTGCAAAGACAGGATCGGAAGTCAACTCCGGGTCCATCTCATAGTCTGCCACAGCCGTACCTGAGATAGCAGCGTATTTCCCCCATTTTTGGGGATAGCCCTCTGGGTTATTAGGTTGTGAGAGAACCGAAGTAGGGTAGATATAGGAGCATGTTGCAATGGGCGAAGCCAGCGTGTCGGCTTGAAACTCTGCAGCACGCAGAATGGTGGTTGACTTAATGAGAAAGGCTTTTGTATATAATGTGCTGTTTAACGTAGGCTCACTGCCGTCTGTCGTATAGTATATCTTGCTGTCTGAGCTTTGGGCCGAGATAGTAATAAGCATCGGTATCTTGTACAACCCATGCGGTTTGTTGAACGCCGGCTGTGCATGTACATAGCATATAACAATCAGCAGACAAAAGATAAAAGTCAATCGTTTCATTGAACTTTAAACTTTGAACCTTGAACTTTGAACCTTAAACTTTGAACTTTAAACTCACCAAATGTCTTCCGGTGTCTCGGGGTTGTCATACACTTCCTTTGGGCAGTATTCGAAGAAATCCACATAAAGGAACTTCTTGGCATCGTCCAGCACACCTTTGAAACGGACGTAATAGACTTCGTCTGGATCAAGCGTCTGCCGCAGAATCACACGCCGAATACACCCAACGTCTGCCCGCATAGACGTGCTGGTGCCCGGATTGCCGGAGCACATGATTTCCACGCTCTTCATGTAATCCTTGTTACGCATTTTCTTATCGACTTCCGCATTGTAATCATCATCCTCAGTATCATCTTCCCAACCCACGCCGCTCGGGAAGACCCCGGCTGCTGTGTGCGTCTCACGTCCCCCGATGCGCGTATCCAATGGAAGGCCCGTGGCATACAGCGCATCACGGTTCGTACCCCAGTAACATTGAACCATGCTTCGTTCGTTACCACCGTTCTGTATGGCGAAGCGCAATTCGTAGGTGCCTCGCTTTGGTACGGGTGGCATCCTCATTGTCACGTCCAGGATACCCCATATCTGGAATTCATCACTCAGGTAGTTACGGAAGGCTCGTGTCTTTCCCGATGAATAGGCCATCTGGGTATCTTCGGCAATCCATGCATTTTGCAGATAGCGATAGATATTGTCACAGGGGAATCCGGCATCCAAATGGCGCGGGTCGGTCAGAGTCGGCAGGCGGATGTCATTTGTCATCATCTCAGGGAACATGGCGCAGGCATCCCAGCGGATGCGCTCCTTGGCCATATTGTTGCGGGTCGGAGTATCATATACCAGCAACTTGTCTATCGGATAGATGATACCATTTCTGACGTTGTATTTGCCTTCTCTGTTCGGTTCACCGATAAATATGCCTGTTTTGTCCACATCGCAGCTCAGTTCATGATAAGAGCCGCGCCGCCCGTTGTCTATATTCGGGAAACGGTTCAGATATATTCCCTCGCTTTCCTTGCTCTCTAACACCTTCAGCAGCCGGGGCTTGCCCATGCTGGTGTAATACTCAGCCATTGCCACTCCAAGTGTCCCGAAGGCAGGCTCATATCCCCTTTCGTTATAATGAATAACAAGTCGGTCGGGGCCGAGCATCATGGGCAGGAAGTGGTAGGTGACAAAGCGGTTTAGCAGGTTGTTCTCGTCCTTGTAGTTATTATCTCTAACTGCATCGGGATAGATATCATTTCGTATAAGATAGTCCATCACGTCCTGTACGCTGGTCTCTGTAGCGGGTTTGTTCAAAGTGGCAGCCCAGAAATCGTCCGTCTCTGCAAAATAGGTAAAGCCTATATAGCGGTGCTCTGGAGCCCACTTCGTACGTGTTCCCGTATATTGGTCGGGCACCCGGCCATACTGGTACAACATTTCGTATGCATCGTCACGTATCCGAAGCAGGGTGTCCATCATTCCTACTGCCTGCGCTAGCAGGGCAGCCACATAATAGCCCTCCTCCTTTTTGCCGATAATGTCTGATAGCAGGTCGGCCATAGAATCATTACTGGGCGCGATGACACGGTTTACGGCATGGATGAAACCGTTCAGGACCGGTATGTCGCGGTTATTCACGTCCAACGGGCAGTCATTGACATTAATAGCATCCGGATCATTCGCATCGTATGTGACAGTCAGTTTCCGTCCGTACATATTCGCCAGCGGAATCTCAGCCTTGTTCGTTGTGGGGAAATCGTAGGTGGCAAACTTGTTGTCATTCCCGCCATCAATAATGCTGTTATAGACAATTACCTTCTCAATGCTGTCCAGCGAAGCGCTGTCGCGGAAGCCGTTCCACGAAGCCTCGTCTATGATATCCTGCTTAACCAGGGTGTCCAGGTAGAGCTGGATAGCCTCGTTCGTAGGTGCGAAGACCGTATAGTTACCCCTGGCTGTCAGCAGTTGCTGAAGTGTAGTCTTCGAAACACTGCTCACGGGTGTCTTGCCCAAAAGACGCAGGTAGTCACTGTATTCTTCGTGCTTCTCCAAGTAGCTAATCACCGTGTTTGTCGTGAAGACATACCTTACTGAAGTGTCTATCTGCTCTGTACATGCAGAAAGCAGCACAGCGACCACCAGCCCCCCAATATGCCATTTGCTCATACGCTATAGTTTTTTGTTGCCTTTTCTCGAAAAGTGATAACGTCAGGAGGGGGAGTTCCCCTCCTAACGCTAACGCCAAAACTAATTTATCAACTAACTAAACACTATTCCTAATGTCAGAAACTTTTTCACTTAATCAGAATCCGTCGCCCATTAATGATGTAGATACCCTTGCCGAGCTTGTTGCCGCTAACCTTTCTGCCGCTCAGGTCAAAGATATCACGATGGACTATGGACTCAGAACTATGGACTGATTCAATGCCAGTAACATTCGCATAGCTACCGTCCTCGTTCTTAACGACTATGTCATGACTTGGGTCTAATACAGGATGTTTATCCTCGCCAATGGTCTGGTACCATACTATTTCACTCTGATCGCCGTTCAACAGATAGCAGAGTTCGCCGCTGGCGACTTGTTCTTCTGTTATATTTGGCACCTGAGTACCATACATACAATAACAATTTGTCATGGTGCCAGAGAAGAAGGAGCCTATAAAATACGAATTATTTCCACCAGTCCCATCGACCTGACCGATTCCCCAACAGTTCTCAGCCGTTGTGCCATTACCGGCCCAGCCGACCAGGAGGCCGCTCGACGTTCTTGTACTGCCGAGGACGCTTCCGGTCACATAGCAGTTCTTCAGGTGGAGATTAGCCACGTCTCCGTCATTGTTGCCTACAATACCGCCACCGTTGCCGCCGACCAGTCTGACTGTGCCTTCCATACCCAGGTTCTCAAAATAGACATCACCCTTCGTGCCCATGACTGAACCTATCAATGCGGCTCTGTGTTCTGCAGTCTGCTCAATGCTGCACGTCTCGTCCAGGACAAGGTTCTTGATTGTAGCCGGAGACTGGACAACACCGAACAGGCCGACACGTCCGAAATCGTATGTCACGTTCAGGTGGCTGATCTTATGCCCCTGCCCGTCAAACGTGCCAGAGTACTTGGCGTTTTCGCAACCGATTGGCTGGTACAAGGCGCTGTATTCCGTCATGTCAATGTCGGCTGTCAGCACAGCATTAGCCTTTGTCGATCCATTATTCACCAAAGTGCTGAAGATAGACAGCTGACTGCCGTTGCTAATCTGATACACGCCGTTTTCCTGAGGCGGCAGGAAGGAGAAGCTACTGGTGATGGCATTGACCATCTCCTCAGTGGCCGTACCTGCCAGGTAGGCTTCATATATGGTAGCAATGGCATTGTTCATTGCTTCCACTTCCTCTTCTGTCAACATAGATGCCAGGTTCTCGGAAAGGGCCATCAGCGTTTCTGCTTCGTCCATCAGACTGACATACAGCTTCTTGTTCTCATAGATTTGCTGGAAGAGGTCCGAGAAAGTGCCCACCAGTGCGTATTTGCCTTCCACGTCTGAAGTGGCGGCTACGGCTTCGATAGCCGCCTGCAGGGCAGCACGCAGTGCCGCACTATAGTTGGGGTACTGGGCATAGTCAGCACCATAGCTTGCTTCATAGTCACAGAGTGTCTGTGCACGTGCGGCCATGCCTTGCAGCGTGGCATCCAGCTCGGCCGATGCATCCTCCAGCGAGCCGTGATAGAACAGCTTCACATTGGCAATGCCCATCAGATCGTTGGCCACTCCGGTGCCGGGCATCC
>CAMJQA010000060.1 GCA_946407895.1 uncultured Prevotellaceae bacterium | reverse complement strand
GGAATCTCCCCAGCCCCGTCAGGCAGTTCAGCCATCAGCCATCCACCATCAGCCTTCTCCCGCATCCATCGCTGCATCCTCTTATTGCTCCACGGCGCAAGCATATACGACGGTGTGAAATGTACCTCAACCTCGATGCCATCTTCAGCAGGCAGTTCCACATGATGATACCTCTCCAGCTGCTCACCATATTTCCCCCTGACATACTCCGCAATCCTGTCGCGCCCACCATCCAGCCAGATGTCAATATCCCCCGATGTTCTCAGCAGCGGGTTAGGATAATACAGAGCCACCCCCTGCCCTTTCAGGATACAGCTCTTGAATCCGTCATTGCGAAATTCCTCCACTAATTCCCGACACCGCTTGTTGAGCTGGCGGTTCCGCGACTCTATCTGCTGCGCATATCCCACCCACTCCATCAGCGCGTCGAAAGGCATACCAAGAGCCTTTCCCGCCCTCAGTATGCCTCCGTATATGATGCCCACGACAGTCTGCTGCTCTGCCCATGCCATCATCGCCATCCAGTCGATACTCTTCGTGCTCTCTGGCAGTAGCAGCTTGTCATCTAAGCAATATCGAAGAAATTCCAGATAAATTTCTTCCATTTTCCTTCTTCCATCATCCATGAAAGATGTACCTTTGCACCCATGAAGCGATTTCAGCGTATCCTTGGTACGGTGATACCATATATTCTCCTCCTGTTCCTGCTGCCCTTCTCACTGGCAGCATGGGCAGTGAAGGCCTGTATGTCTGCTATCCAAAGAATCGCTCCCACACGAAGCGGACGGGAAAGATAAGCCCCGCCATCAGATACCGCTTCCTTGTATGAGGCTCTTTCCACATACGATACACGAACCGCAGGTTCATCCTGTCCATCCAGGCGGGATAGTAGTCTATCATGTTTCTTGCCGTCTGGTGAATAAAGCCGCCGCAGGTAAAGCCTATCCCCTGATAGCCAGCATCCTTCACCTTCAGCAGGAATTCCTCTTGCTTAATAGCCCCCATGCCTACAATTAGAAAGTCCGGATTCAGTTCGACAATATGTTGTGCCTCAGCACCCTTTTCATCTTCATCAGCAAAATAGCCGTTCCTGTATCCTATGATGCTGATACCCTTATATCTCTCGCGGAATATCTCCACCGCCCTTTCCACCTGCTCTTGTGCCGATGCTACGATATAGATGCTCTTTCCCTCCTTGCAGGCATATTCCATCAATTCTGGAGCCAGAGATGTCATATCAAAGCTTCTCCTGCCCACCGCCTCCCCATAGCACATCCTGATAGCCGCCACCAACAGTGCCCCATCAGCAAAGATACCGTCGAACCGGTCGAACAGTCCCTTATGCTCCAAAGCATCGAGATACGAAACCGGATTCAGGAAAGTATATACCCTTCCCCTCGTTTCAAAGAAGCCCTTTTCGCCAAGCCCCTCCGTTGCGAGTATTTTCTCTACCAATAAAGATTTCATGAATGAAGCAGAAGGTCACCTTCCTGCCGAGAAGATGACCGTAAAAAGTAAAATAAAAGAATTATTTAGTGCTTGTAAATATCACCAAACTGATATTCTATGAACTGCCGCAGATGCTGTATGTAGTCGATGAAAAATGCCGAATCATTCTTGGCATCCGTAAAACTCACGTCGCGCAAGTCCCCAAAGCCAAAAGAAATATTCTGCCTAACCTCTTTGATAAGAACGGAGGGCGATTTCTTCTTAATCATCAACTAACTGCGTTTTAAAATACGACTTCATGGCATCCAGGCTTATCACCGTGCCCCTATTATGCGGAACAGCCTCAGTCCAAGGCTTTTCCCTATGAGTCATGTTCATCAGTCCAATAGCCGAGAACTCCCTGTAGGCATCATACACCTGATAGAACAACGACTCCTCTTCGTCTGGTAATATGATAACATCCTTCTCTACTGGCAGGCTCTGCGCCCCATACTGCTGGAAATAATCGTATGCCACAGGCACTACAGGCCCGTACATCCAAGCCTCCACGTTTTCATCGAACAGAGGCTTGTCGAACTGTGCCAGATGATACCCCTGCTGGTAATACAACAGTTTCTGCAGTTTCAGATTTGTGATGTTGTCACCACCGTTTGCTATATCATCATCTGCCATCTTGATGATTTTCTTTACTATGTCTATAACATTGTATGCCATATATTTTCTGCTTTTATAGGTTCACGGTGCAAAAATAGTCATTTAATTCCAAAGACGCTAGCTTTTCGGAAAGAAACATTAAAACTTGATTCTAACGCAGAAATGTCTCTCACGTTTTTCCTCCGGAGGCAGCTGCATGTAGCTTTTCCCATACATGTGTTCAAGATATTCCGTAATATTGTTAAAGACGTAAAATTCCTTATCCTCAAATTTCATTAATTTCAAGGGGTCGAACCAACTCTTTGGCATTGTTTCCCCCTTATAGTTATTCCTGCTTGTTGGTACAGTCCATAAAGGCAAGTCATCCGAATGTCTGGATACGAACCGGTCGTAAAGCTCACAAAAACTTTTATGCGAGATCCATGAGAATAGGAATCCGAGAAATCTCCTCATCTTAAAATATCTAAGGCTATCTTTAGTTGCGCCATAGAATTTCCATAACAAGTCATTGGGATACAAATAGTATAATTGTGAAGTGGCCACTCCTTTCAAGAAATCGGAAAGTTTAGCGTCAACAATTCTCATGAATTTGTTGTCTGAAACATTCTCTAATATAAAAACATCGACAAATATGCCACTACAGTAAGGAGTGTTGAGGTCTTGTATTTCAACAAGTTCTGTATTTCTTTTGTATATCTTTCCCCATGTCGTTTTAGTATCTTTGTTACCATAATTAGGCGCTTCTAATATATAATCACCACCTAAGGTCTTCTCAAAAAGAGCTTTGAATCTCTCCCATTCTCGTCTTGGCATGACGATGTCAATGTCGTCGTCCCATGGGATAAAACCCTGATGACGGTACGCACCTAAAGCCGATCCACCAAAGAGAGAATACCTTATATGGTTATCAACACACATCCGATGGATGTCCTCCATCATTCCCACTAAAGTGCGCTGTAATTGGAGTCTCTCCTCCCCATCAACAACATGAAGATATTCAGAATGGGAAGCAATTTCATTCATTATTTTTTTTGCACTTAATGCCATATAGCCTAAATAATATGTGTATCCTGATGAATCTCTTTCGCTTTTAGCAAATCATCTACTTGATCTACTTCAGTCCATGTATAATCCATGATGTCTTTATAATACAATTCAAAGTTGTTTGAAAATATCATTTGAACTAGTACATCTTCAAAAAATTGATTGTACATCTCCCTATTTACCATCTTCTCCATTTCTTCCAGCACAAAACGAGAAGATACTGCGTCCAATTTGGTGATACTGGCATAAACGGCAGAATAAGTAGAAAGTATTTTGCTCATTACACAAACCTTGTTATCTTGTATCTGAACATTATACTTACCATCAGTAGTCACTGTGGTATCCATAAGGACATACGGGAAATCTGTATGCTGGCAGATAATGTCCTTAACGAGTTTGTCTTCACAGACCACATCGCCATTTATGATGGTCACGTTCTCACGCTGGAGATATTCACGGGCAAACCATAAGGAAGCGATAGAACTGGTCACAGCATAAAAAGGGTTATGAATGAACTTCACGTTTTCCATAAGCATCTCCTTCTGAACCTCTTCATACATGAAACCTATAACTACGACTATTTCCGCTTCATTGTCGAACTTGCGGATAGTCCGCACCATCCGCTGTAACACCGTTGTGTCATTGTCCAACTTATACAAACTCTTTGGATTGGCAAGAGTCAGGGGCTGTAGATGAGTACCCTTGCCTGCAACAAGAATGATATATGTCATAAGTCACTTATTTGTCTTTGTATAATTCCAATGCTTTTTTGCTGTATTCTTTCGCAAAGTGATACCAAAGCGGCTTTAGGTATCCTATCTTCTGCCCTTTGGACTCCTTGAACATCGTCCAATGCATATAAAAAAATCCTGAGATCGAAATGTATGCATAGAAATGACGCTTTTCCTTGTCTGTAGGAGTCCTGCCAAAGTAGGTGAATAGAATCCTGTCCACTTCCTCTTCTGTATGTTCACCTCCACAGACGTATGTCCCAACGTCAAAACCAGGATCGCCGTATCCGGCATACTCCCAGTCGATAAGATGTATTTCCTTGTCATTGATAAGGAAATTCTCGTCACGGCAGTCTCCGTGGGTCAGACATCGCCTGATTCCGTCTGCTTTTGTCAAATCATATAGCTTATATATCCTCTCTCTTATTCCTGAAAAGTCCTCAAAGTCCTTAAAATTGTCGCCATAAACTGCGGCAGGAGTCATATCACGGATGCTCTCCCACTTCTCACGAAGGTCAAACTCCCAGCGTACTTTTGGTGTGACTTTATGCAGCTTCCTTAACAGGATGATGCCTCTCACCATATCGTTGACATCGTGATAGTTAAATGGACGGCTTTGTACATAGCGTGAAATTCTCCATCCGTTGCGGACACTCATTGCAACTAATGTCGTATCCACTCCGGCATCCTCTATCTGTTTTTGGATGATAGACTCACGGCCACGGTCTATAAGTTCCTCTGATCCAGTACCAGGGAATCTGAAGACATACTTCCCGCCATTGTATTTGAATGACAACACAGAATTGGAAAGACCTTTCTGTAATGGCTCCAATTCTGTAATCTGCGATTCATTGCAGTAAAACACATCGCAGATACTCTTCATGATAGATGCGATATCTGAGGTGTGGAGAATACCACCTGTTGTTTGTATTGTACTCATGCTGTTTGCATTTTTATTTGTGTTCTTTCATCCTCTGCGCTAAGACATATCCAGTAAACATATCCAAATCTTCTTTTGTAGTAATCTTTATGTTACTTTGGCTACCTTTCGAAAAATATATTGGTATTCCAAAGTATGTCATAATCGCAGTCGTATGAGGTTCTATTTTCTCAAGCAAATTCTCCTTCTCCACCCTCTTATAGATATCAACAATATTCTTATAGAGGAAGCTCTGTGGTGCCGCCAAGACCTTGAATGTATCACGGTTAATATTTCTCTGAGCACAAATTCCATCATTAGAGCCATAAAGGAGGTATGCTGGCGAAGCGCTCATGGCATTCCCCCTTTCCTTACAGACCCTAATATTGTCTGAGATAATTTCATCTGTCACAAATGGAGAGGCTGCCCAGTGGATCATCACAACATCATCGTCATTTGCAATACCACGCAACCCATTTACCCCATTCATGATTGAATTCTCATATTCAGCACCGCCCTTCACTATCTTTATAACTTTTGATATGCCGTTAGCACCAACTATTTCCTGAAGTTTCTGTTGAAATCCATCAACACATACCAATTCGATGCCATCTATTTCCGGATGGTTCTGATAGTGTTCCATTGTATAGGCAATCACAGGTTTTCCGAGCACATCTACAAATTGTTTGGGGATTCCTGCACCAAGGCGGTTGCCAATGCCGCCAGCTATAATTATAACGTATGTCATTTTTTTGTTGGTAAAATATTTCAATAAAATTGAGAAATGTCTTCAGTTTGGCTGCACAAATTGCTAATATAGCATGCCATACAGCCAGTACAGTCACTATGACCTGCTAATTGTGGCATATACTAATTGTCCAAGATTTCCTTATATGCTTTTTCCAGCTTATAAGCAACTTTCTCATCAGAGAAGTTCTCTGTGATATGCTTTGACAGTGCGGGCTGGAAAGTATTCCCGTCAAGGAAAAACCTTACCGCCCGTCCTATCTCATCCACACTGTATGGATCTACGGTTTTTGCCAAGCCATCATAATATTCTTTCGGCCCGCCAATATTTGTAATCACGATGTCACAACCCAGCGTTGCAGCTTCCAGAGCAGCCAAGCCTACGCCTTCAACAAAGCTCGGCAAAGCAAACACTTTGGCTTTCATACAGAGTTCACGCTTCTTTTGTTCTGACAAAAAACCAAGATATTCCACATGATGATTTCCCTTCAGCCATGAGTCAAATGCTTCTTTCTCAGATTCCTTCAGCATTCCTCCTAACACTAATCTGAATTGATACTTCTCTGCCGCCTCTATCAGTCTCTTCACATTCTTCCCTGGCATACCTAATCTACTTATATGGAGGCAGAAATTCTCCCTTTCAGAAGAATAGCTCACGCCATCGGTCCCATTCGAGAGCATGACGACTTTACACTGGTCTGCACCAAAGCCGAAAACATTCATCATGACTTCTTTCTCATATTGACTCCGAACCAAACAGCCCTTAACAAGCTCTCTCGCCTTACGTAAAGCATAGAAATTATTATACGTCCTTAATCTCTCACTACCGAAATAGGAAAGTAGCTTATAAGTTAAGAAGCTGTAATTGGGATCTTTATCAAAAATAGGCGCAATGACTATATTCTTTGTTTTCATCTGCACGCCCCTAATATCATATAAGAGGTTGATAGGCTTACCAAACATCTGAACAATGTCATATTGCGCATAATCCAAAAAGTGCCAGCCATCAGCAAGGTCCACCTGATGCCCTCTGTCCTCAAGAATCCGTTTCCAAGTAAGTGCTTGGCTAACGATTCCGTCACCTAACGACAATCGTATACGATTAAAAAGAAAAGCGATTTTCATCCTCCTTATAATGGATTACTATTATTTAACAAATGATTCCTCCTTAGATTCAGTACCAAGGCCCTATAGAAATGATGCCCGCTTTTATAGGGGTCACCAACATGTCCACGACCAGCAAACTTCTCCACAAAACAATTCGACTTGATGCCAGGCATCTCTTTTGACGAAAAGAAAAACTTCTTCTCGTAAGGTAATCTGTCAAACTCTTGGATGTCAGCATCCGTACATAGATTCTGCTCCATCCCAAAAATCACGAGATTGGCCCAGTTGATTCTTTTGGCTCTGCGATACCACTTCTCCGCTGCCTCCTCTTCCGTATAGTAGTGAAGGAAATGAATCTCGATTTTACCATCAAGCAATCCGATGGGGTACCAATGCTTCCACCTCGCCCTTCGCTCGTCATAGCCCGGATATTTAGAGTGTTCAGTAAAAACTATTTTGGCCTCGGTAAGATAGTATTTCATATCGTATATCCATTTTATGATTCCGAAGCAGGAGGCATGGAGTTGCTCATAACCATGCCTCTGGTCCTGCATTCGGAGTATGTTAATTTAATTCCGTCCCATAGCCCTATATATTCACTATAGAAGAATAGAGATGATGACCGTAGCCTTACAGCCTACTCGCCATCAAAGCCGAGAGGCTATTAACCGCATCAAGAAAACCCTTGAAATAAAACGTTTCAAGGATGATTTGGGGAATTAATAAATTGGAATTGTATTATATGCCAATCAATACCTTTGTATTGTCAACATATCTTCGTGGAGAGTCAGAAACCAAAAGACGGACTCTGTCCAGGCCTTCAAGTGCATTCGCAGTGCTGTCTTTCCACCAGAGTATATTATAGTGCTCTATAAATCCGCTTTTCAAAGGTGATTTCAAATTGGCAAACAAGTCGCTTTGCATATTCTTGACCGTCTCCTCAGCTGAATGATGCACAATAATCCCGTAATACTGCACATTCTCTTCTAGCAGATAAGCATCTATAAGTGCCTGCCCAAAAAAGAGCTGCTTGGACATATCGCAGGTAATATGTCCTTCAGCCAGGGCTCCCTTCAGCGGAATTGGTTTCTCTCTATGTATCGCAGACATCATAATACCAGCTGCGACGCGCGAGATCATCTGAAGGCTTCTCGGAGAATCGTCATTGCTGAAAAGCACAATACTGTCTGAGAACTGAGCAAGCATAATGGCATCTTGCGCATCATTTGAAATGAGAGCAGCATCAGAAAAGCCTTCCTGCTCTCCCCCTCGCTCCGTCTCTACGTTCGACACAGAACTTATAATCTTCACGATGTCTCTGTTAAAGGCCGTCAACTCCTTGTACAGGTCATCAGCACTGTTTCTGGCCACCCGCTCCTTGAATCCCATGATGTCAAGGAAAACCACGAACCTTTTTCCTTTGATATTCATTGCCGAAAGCTATTCTGCGGTTGTAGGAGTTACGACATAGCAATACACCATCGTGGCAGTGTTATCGCCACCACCGTCACTGCCCCGCATACCCAAGTCTAGGTAATGCTTTTCCACCTTTCTTGCCACATCAGAAGTGTCTGCCGTGCAATATACCCACCACGAGTGCTTCTTATCAACATGATGTTCTTCAAACATCCGCTTGACAGCATCCTTTGAAATGCCTATATAGAAATCAGAATAATATCGCTTCCCACTCTTTTCCAGATGGGTATTGATATAAGATACTATCTCGTCATACGTTTTCAGCATATACCAAATTCTTTTGTAAACGGTAGTGCAAATATAGCTGATTTTGCCTAAACCAAGTAAGGACATGACATCCTGTTATCAAAACTTTAGCAAAATTAAGCCTGTTTAACGATTGCAATATATCCGCTTGTTCAGGCCATGGGATATAGCCTCCCAAATCCCCATCACAACAAAAACGATAAAGACATACTGCCACCAGCTGATGTCCCCGATGAAGCAACTCTTACGGATCCTCTGAATATTCTCCACTGAGGGCCAAATAGTCCATGCGGCTATTGCCGACGTAAACTTGAAGATGACATAGTGCCTTTATTCTAACTTACGTATTATCTTTGCCGGTACGCCGGCCACCATGCTGTTGTCCGGTATATCCTTCGTAACAACACTGCCTGCGGCGATGATGACGTTCGAGCCTATGGTAATCGGCTTTACGATGATGCTGCCAGCTCCGATGAACACATTATCACCGATGGTCAGCACACCTGCATACCACTTTTTACCCCCCATTACGTATTCGAACCCATGAATGAGCAATACACAATTCATGGTAATCGTCACATTATCACCTATGTCATAGCGCGGTTTGATGCCTAAAGTGTCAAACGATACATTAGCCCCTATATGGGCATTCTTGCCTAATTTCACACCTGCCATCCTTACCAATGTTGGTCTGATAAGCTTCGACGACCACCACTTGCTCATGGACAGTCTTAGAAAGAAAAACTTCCTTAGTCGCTTAAAATAATGTTGTGAACCCATAATGCTGTTTCTGTTTATTTATCCTTTCAATTTCTCAAACAATTCTGTCCATCGCCTCATGACCCTCTCCTTGGCAAACGCCTTCACCTTATCTTTAGCTCTTGCAGACATTTTGGCTCTCATTTCCTTTTGCTCTATCATTCTGATGATACCATCCGCAAAAGCATTGACAATGTGCATCTCCACGATGAGGCCATCCTCACCATCCGTAATGACATCGCGGATGCCGGAGATGTCGAAGCTCACACACGGCACGCCAGCCGTCATCGCCTCAATGGCCACCAGCGGCATACCCTCATACAGCGAACTCAGGGCGAAGACGGATGCGCGGGCATAAACCTTGCCTATCTCCGATGTCACGCCTTTCAGGAACACGCAGTCCTGTAGTCCCAACTTTTGTATCAGAGATTGTAGCTTCTCCCTCAATTTGCCATCACCCCAAATTTCCAACTTCCAGCCAGGGTGCTTTTTGTGAACCAGCTTCCATGCCTCAATCAGTGTGCGATGGTCTTTCTGTTTTTCCAGCCGTCCAACATTCACTACAACTTTTTCTCTCCCTTCATTATTCACTGAAGGAAATGCGAGGTTAGTGAAGTTTGGAATCACCATCAGATTTTTGAACCCCCAGGCCTTCACGTCATCATTCACCAGCACCACGCACTTGTCATAGCGGGCATAGAAATAACGGCGAAGCATGTTGTTGACCGCAGCTTTCCATTTGCTGTCACCATACATTCCCTTATTCATGATCTGCAGACCTTCGTAGGTGAAGTGCAGTTCCACAACCTTGGGGATGCGTCTAAAAGTATATGGCAGGAAGTAGCTGACAATCCTCGTGTTGGCATTGACGATTACGTCAGGCTTGACGGCGTTGATGATTTCTTTAGACTTCCTGTAGATACCAGACACCTTTGACAATCTCTTTACGAAAGAAGTCGTCTCCGTATCTTCATCGATTGCCCATAACTTCACAGCATTGTTGATGGGATAAAAGGACTTCTCACCTTGCTTACCATAATAAGCCAAGTGCAGTTCGTAGCCAGGCAGCTCGGTCAGATAGTTCACTTTATCAATGACTATCCGCTCGATTCCCCCGCTATTCTCTATCTGATTGATGAAATAAAGTAGTCGCATTTACAAATTGTCTGTGAGAAATTGACAAGCCTTTTTCCGCATTGCGTCAAGTTTTATGTTGACAGCATGATAGTCTATGGCATCCGTAACTTCCGGAGCAGCATCATGTATTGAGACCGCCCTGTCTTCCAATCCCACTTCCCTCAACAGGCTGATAATGCGGTCATCGGCTAAGTTTGGATCGTAGATAGCGTAGAAGGGCTTGTTGTTATTGATGGCAAAGGCCGTTCCGTGAAAAGAGGTTGTCACCACAAAGGAAGCCTGCTCAAACAGGGCAACAAAGTCTTCAGGCGCAATCCCTTCATAGAGGTTTTCGTAGTCCTTGATACCGAGCTTTTCCCTCATGGAATAACGGATGATAACCAGATGATAGCCGTATTTCTCATACACCTTCTTTATCAGCTTTGTGGCCAAAGGATAGGGATAGAAGGAATAGCGAAGCACATAAACCAAGATGAAGGGCGATTTTTTCACCTTGAATCTCGCGCTGTTACCGATCTTCTTCCAATCCTCCTTGTCAAGCAGGAGTGTCGGATCTGGCAATATTGGAGGCTCCTTTCCCGTCAGCCCCTTCACCAGCTGCTGCGTGTTCTTTTCCCTGACCGATATCGCCTTGAACTGAGGAATATATCTTTTGAAAGCTTCAATATACTCACCATCGACCGTAGATCTCGCAGCACTTGGCGCATACGAAACCTTATTCTTTGAATCA
Organism: uncultured Prevotellaceae bacterium; assembly: GCA_946407895.1. Taxonomy (GTDB): domain Bacteria; phylum Bacteroidota; class Bacteroidia; order Bacteroidales; family Bacteroidaceae; genus Physcousia. Next base: position 13,435 of record CAMJQA010000060.1, on the reverse strand, counting down.
GTGAACGACAACAGGAACGTGTCATCATGACCGATGTGGCGCACATTCCAAGTCTGGTCACTGCCTAGCAAGAAGGTGTCAAACTGAGGAGGATTCTTTTGAAGGCTTTCATAAGTCGGATAATAGCCTGCCGTATGGAGATATTTTTCTCTGAAGCTCTCAAATCCAGAATGTTGTTTCTTTGCAGGTCTGCCATGCAGCCACTGCATTATCTCCCTGTAAATTGCCACCAGCCACGGCCATTTCTCTTTGTCGCCGTGGTGCATCTTATTAGGGTACTGATAGTCTATGATGGTACAAGAGTAGCCAAGCCGCTCCAGCACCGCCTGCGTAGCGTATGCCTGAAGCACAGAGCCGAAGTTGACCACCCGATGCATCGTCAGCAGACCTACCGTCTTCTTATCTTTCGTATCTTGCATTTTATCAGATATGGTAATCTCGTAAATTGGACGAATATGAAAATCAATTTCAATGGGACGGATGTTCCCAAAAGCCTGCACACGAGTCCTCGCGTCAGAGGTTCTTTCAGGTGAGACCCCATCTGGGCCTCAGCGACTACTTCATACGGATGGCTAACAAGCTGGCAGTTCGTTTGTTTCAACACAGAAAGACCTCGCTCAGTGTACACCACAACACCACTCACGCCCTTTTCATCATGCTCGTAGGTTTTCCCCCACAGGTCGCCTATCCTTATATCTGCCGATGAGGCTTCCCCTTGAACTTGCACTTCGCATAGCAGGCCTTTCCAAGGCAGCTGTTACTCAAGAACATCTTGAAGAACAGGTCGCCCTGCGACCATCGGCTACTAACGAAACTTTTTTTTTCCGTTATTAACAAATTGTAACTATCATGCCAGTTTACGTCTTCTTCACGCCTTTTTCCGTGAATATTCATGTCCCATGAGTCATGCCACCCAAAGGTTTTATTCCGCCATGACACCTCCACAATCTCGCCCGTTGTTTTCTCAGCCTCCTTGCTATACTTCTTCCAGAGATTCATGGATGGAACCCCATGACAGAAGAAGTCCATCAGCACAAAGTTCTCTTCGCATCGGAACTTCTGTATATATCGCCTGAAAGAGTCTATCTGGCAGGGAGTACCCGTCACTAAATACTTCTGTTTTCTGTCAATCTGCCTGAAGGCGTCAACGGTATAGCTCTGTATGTACTTACTACCCATGGTAGCCTTGGCTTTCTCCTCGGTATCAGCGATATAGTGAACAGCACGGTTTGTCTCAGCATCATATCTTACGCCCGCAACCTTATATTCCTCACTCAGCAACGTCCTGACCAACTCATATCCCACGCCACCACTCGAACATGACTTTCTAATCTCTTCATCCTCGCTCCATGCAGCATAACACTCCTTGGGTGACTGTCTCTGTGCCATCCCATCATGGGAATATGAGCAAACTGACACACACAGACCGCAACCAGTACAGCTATCTGCATCCATTACTCTCGGTTCGTAGTATCCTTCAGAATTTAGTCGAATGTCAATAATTCTGTGAGGGCAGACCGCGGCGCATACACCGCAACCATAGCAACTTTTAATTTTAGCTATATTGGAGTTCATGTTTTTTAGATCCTTTAAACAACGTAATAGCCCTTGCAACGAATAAGCACAAGATAATCGGAATATTATATTCTACACCGACGACAGTACTGAGCGTTTTTCCGACAATAAATGCAATAGGCAAGATGGCTAATGACTCAGAATATTTATAACACCATATAGCTAGGCATATTGCAAATGTATAATAAAGTAGCAAACCAACAAGGCCATGATCCATTAACTGGGTAAAAACGATACTCTCAGCACCAAGCAAAGCAGGGTTCTGAGGAATTGCCACTTCCCATGTAAAATTTCGCCCAAGTCCAAACCATGGTGATTTGCTCCAATAATACTCTGTAATCTCAAATTGAAGAAGTCGCATTTCTATAGACGATCCTCCAACAGATGATTTTTCTGGACTAAGTATAGAAATAGCTAACTCCTGGAAAAAAGACATAAAGGATACTGCAATTATGATACCTACCAACATTAAGCTTATGGCTAACTGGGAACGTCTAAAACTCCGAGATAGGTATAGGCCGATAAGACATATAATAAATACCACAAACTGACTCCGAGTACCACACAACAAGACACAAACAGGTAGTAAAACTAATAAATATTTTTCTATCGAAGATAATATGGTTATATTCGCAGATTTCAAAATCATTACACATGAAAAAATTAAAGCGGAGTTCATACCCAATGCTGAGGAATATGGCAGAAATGAATTACATCTTAAGAAGCCAAACCTTTCTGTCTGTCCAAGGCCTCCCAACTCCCCCTGTATAATTCCCATTTTTTCGGCAAATGACGAATAAACATTGTAACCTATAGATAGTTCTACCAAAGCATATATCCCAACAAAAAAGAAGAAAACACACAGTGATTTTCCAAAAAACATCACGTCCTTACGTGTATGTAGCATTTGATAAACTACATAGGGGTAAAAGAACCATGCAATGACATTAACTGCAGTTTTTGCATAACTATGCATCACGCCAACATAGTTTGAAATGAAATAGGAAAATATTAACAAAATCGCTGGGTACAGTAACAGTTTTGATACATGTATAAGTTTTTTATAAAATCCCTGTAAATAATATAACAACACCTGTATTATTGCCACTGCATAGAACAATTTCACGCCTGGTATGCCAGAGGATAAGTTGTTCGTGAACATCAATGTCGATGCCGTAACGAATACAGCCCTCTTATAGTCATACAGGCTAAACAGAATGAATAGAATAAGTACAATTATCATCGCTTAGTACCTTTTACAAACTTAACATACTTTCCTTTTTCCTTGATTAACATAGGAAGATGCATGCTTGTGTATAACAAGACCTTTGATAACAATTTAAGACCTCCTTCTTTATATGCCCACCAAAAAGGACTCAAAGAATGTAGCCTTAATTCTTTGTGACCTATAAAACTATAAAAGGAGTTCCTTTTGTAAACATTACATATTGAGCAGAACCAAGTCCTTATATCACGTTTTGTACAAGACAAACCTTCCGGATTTATTGTATATACATATAATCTTCGAGGCTCCACACTTATCCGTTCTGCAAAATAAGACGAAAGATATGAAAACTGTATGTCATTTCCCTTTCTAATTTCCTCAAATTTTATTCCGTATTTCATAACAAGATCTCGGCGGAACATCTTGTTCCATGGAACATTATTGTCATATTTCAAGTTGATTGAATCTGATTTATCTTTTAAATATCTATCAATATATGTAGATATTTTGTCCGTCAACGTTTCTGGCCAAGCACCTAAGTGGTCACTAGTTGCCCCAAAATAAAGCATGTCAATATCTTGTTGGATATACAGATCTAAAATTTGTAGAAAACCATCTACGTAATAGTCATCCGCATCAGCAAAGAGCAGCCACTTGCCCTTAGCCCTTTCAAGACCGACGTTTCTTGCCCTACCAGCTCCTTTGGAGTGTTCTGCATCAAGCAGAACTACTTCTACATCTTCTCTGCTTACAGAAGTTTTTTTACCTTCATCACTATTATCATCTACTACGATGATTTGAATATCCTCACGCTGCGGTATACTGTCCAGACAGCGGTTCAGCAAGTCCGGACAGTTCTTGTGAGGGATTATAAAGCTATAGTTTATTTCCATAATAAGTCTTGTATATTCATTGCTACGGAATCAATTTTCATCGGCAAATCACTCTTTTAGCCAGTCTGCCACTTCCTTTGGCAAATAGTATGAAGCCCATGCAGAGCTTGTCATATTTACCACCATCAGCCGTTCTGTACTCTGTAGAGTTAATTTGGCTGTAAATCCATCCCTTATTTCCGCTGTGGTCTTCCCATTATTCTTTATGCACCAAACATTATCAGTTATCCGGGCCCAAGTTCCGTATTCCTTGATGTAATTTATCATGGTCAACCTACGGTTTTCATCGGGTATCTGAAAAATTATCAAGTATGTATTCATTGCTCAGTAGATTTATAATAGTATCCAACTATAAAGCCTAACATTCCTGACAGAGCACCAATTACTCCTATCAGTGTGTCCTTTAAATCACTTAGCGATGCGTTAACTTTTATAGCATATACAAAGCATAAAAATAATATAGCATAAAATCCTAATACAAACAGGATGGCCATTTTGCTACGAGTATGTTCCTTCCTCTCTGGTGTTCCATCCGTAGCATCACCGACATTTTCAGAATGCGGGTCAGATGAAGAAGCAATAGATTCCTTTACCCTTTCTTCTCCTTCCACATTATGAGGATTGACATCTATTTCATTCATTTTCTTTAATACTGGCTATGGTATCTTTCCTAACTATAGTCTTAGAAGAATCTTTTGTTATTGTTGCCTCTTGATGGTTCTGCCTTTCTTCCCCATTATCAAATGCCTCAAACCAATTGCATCCTTTAAGTGACAGAACAACTAAAACAATCATGAACATCAATAATAAGATGATATTTACATGATCGTTAAAATGAAACGATTTTGAAGAATCTTTCGTCATGATATATTTTCTAATACTAATTCACTGCCTTTATCACAAAAGTGTAGTAAGCTTCTATTTCATTTCAATCAAGTTCCCATCCTCTATCCTCACCCCGACATTCTCTCTTGAAAAATCTGGCGGAGTGACCTTGTAGCTATGGTCGTCCATCTGGGTGATGTGCTCCTTGAACTGGAAGGCACGCAGGGCTTCTATCTCCAAGTCTTCAGTCAGGATGGTAGAGTTCTTGCCGCCTTTTACCGTCACCATCCTGCTCGTCTCGGTCTTTGACGGACGGATGACACAGGAGTCGCCGTAATGCGAGGTATTCACCTGGATGAAGTAGCAATGGAGGTCACGCACCCATGAGCCGGCGATGTCAGCGAAGTAGCTGACATCTTTATATTGTCCAATTCTCCTAATGGCACTGACACGTCGAAGAGGTTCACGCTGTCAACAAACAGTGTGTTGGTATAGTTGATGCCTTTTATGCCAAGCAGACCATGACGGAAAATGTTTGCTTGCCTGAAGGCTTTGGCTTCTGCCTTACAAATAGCAGTTTCAGATTCTGAAAATCCCCTCAACTCAAATCCCAGATTGAGGGCGTATGGTGTTGCCACAGCCAGTCTCAGCAACTTCTTAAGGTCATCCTTGTAGTGACTAATCCACTCATCGGGGATGCCTTTCCCTGTGACACGATCGATAGCCTGTATAGTCTGCTTGATAAACTTCCGCAGCGATTCGCGGTCTTCGGTAATAAGAAAATACGTGGCCACCTTCTCCCATAGCGTACAGAAGTCTATAGCGGTCCTGCCCTTGAAGAATGTCAGTATCTGCTGGCTGGAGCGTTTCTTCGTGTCTTTCGTGCCGCCTTTGCCCTTCTCCGCACTGGCCATGAATATCTTGCTGGCAAGGAACTTGGAAGCACCGAAGCGGTCTTCCTTATAGCCCTGCAGACTTCTGATCTTCTGTATGGAGTCGGAATACTGCAGCGAGAAAGCGTCGCTGTCGAACTCCTTGTCAATCAAGTCCTCGTCGGGCAGGAACCTGAACTCGCTACGTTGTCGGTCGATGTTCTGGATGAACTGGTTGATGGCCGCACAGGACTCTCCATGATAGAAATGCTGAAGTACGACTTTCTCTTCCGTCGGACTCAGTATAGAATTGCTGCTCAAATTCGGCAATCTTATACCGGATGGTCAGCGAGGTATTGTCGTAGTAGAAGTTATTCTTCAGCTTACGGTAAGCCTCGTAAATGTTGTGTCTAGTGATTCTATCCATCTCTGGAAGAGTGGAAAGATATTCAGGGTTACACCGTGGGATGTAACCTGCTACCTATATAAGGAATCAGAAATCTACCTATCCTGCGATGACCCACTCTTCAGGCACGCGGGTGTCGGCATTGAACTTCACGCCAACCTTTACCACCTTGCGGCCTTCCGTCTGATAGGGAAGGGCATAGTCATGGCTGTCAATCTGGGCCAGGGCCTGCTGGGCGGTGTCATTAACCTTTAACTCGAAGACATACGTCGTGTCGGGCATCCATACCACCATGTCGGCACGGCCTCCTGCGCATTTCACCTGCGTGCGTACATAGACGTTGAGCATAGAGAAAATGAGGTACAGCGTGTATTCGTAAAAGCCCTCCGCATTGGCCACCTCCTGCAGCTTCTGCTTGAAGCCCTCCACGTAGGGGATGCCAGCCATGTAAGCCTGCATCTCACGCATGGCCTGCTCGATGTCGCCGGCAGTCAAGGCTTGCCAGAACTTGGCAGCGAAGCCCATCTGCACATCAGCGTCATCAAGGCCGGTATATATGGGCAGCAGTCCTTTCACGTAGCCTATACGCACTTCCTGGTTGGGTATGGAGAGCGTATATGCCTGTATATTGCGGTCATAGCCCTTGATGGTCAGATAGCCGCTCTGATAGAGCAGGGGTAGCGCAGACCTCATGTTTTCCGTGGGCTGGTCGAAAGCTGACGATGGCACCTCCAACTTGTCGAGCGACATGATGTCGGTCTTGAAGTGCTGCATCTGGTGGATGAGGAACGTGGGTGTGCCAGTTGCAAACCAGTAGTTGTCGAGTTCCTGGTCGTCAAAGGCATTCAGCAGGCTGAAGGGGTTGTAGATATCCTCCGACTTGGATGAGAAGTGGTAGCCGTCGTAGCGCAGCTTTATCATCTGGAACATCTCCTCCGGCGTATATCCCAAGTGGTCGGCCATGGCACGGATGTCCTCAGCAAAGACCTCCTTTACCTCCTGCTCCGTGATACCGCAGATGGCGGAGAAACGGGGCGACAGGGTGACGTTCTTCATGTTGTTGATGGTGCTGAAGATACTCAGCTGCGAGAATTTCGTGATGCCCGTGATGAAGCAGAACTTCACATACTGTTCGTTGGCCTTTAGGGGCACATAGAACTCCTGCATCACCTTGCGCTTGTCATCGAGTTCCCCGTCATCATGGAGTACGTCGAGCAATGGGGCATCATACTCATCGATGATGACCGCCACCTGTTTGCCAGTCATTTCATAAGCACGCTGAATGATGCCGGCAAGTTTCTGGCCAGGAGTCTGTTCCAAAGGGTTGTCCCCATAGAACTTTTCATATTTGGCAAGCATGACGACCAGGCTGTGACGTAATGCCTCTGCATCCTTCTGTGCTTTCGCCACGCTGATGTCCAGCCGGATGACTGGGTACTGCTCCCACTCCTGCTCCAGCTGCATGATCTTCAGGCCCTCGAACAGCTCGCGCTCGCCACGGAAATAGGACTCCAAGGTCGATGTGAGCAGCGACTTGCCGAAGCGGCGCGGGCGGCTCAAGAATATGTACTTGGCATAGTAGGCCAGCTGCCACACCAGATCTGTCTTGTCAACATATACAAAGCCCTCACGTCTGATACGCGAGAACGTCTGTATGCCTATCGGATATCGTCGTGTCGTCATCATTGCAGTCCTTTTTTTGCCTTTTATATTACTAACGGTTATCTCACCGCTTTGCACTGGTACGCAAGTGTCCCACTTGCGGCTACCGCAGGTGAGACACCTGCGTACCGGTAACTGACTGCAAATATACTGTTTTTACGCGAAACCGCCAAATATTAAGCGAGAAATCAGATTACAAGCACCAAATATGCTCCCACAATCTTACGAAGCCGGTACATTACTTTTCAGGAAATCAAGTGTTTCATCCCTCTTTTCTGCCAATCGGCTATGTACCACCTGATAATCCACTTCGGGAATAGAAGCAGGAATCTGCCCCATCGGCTGGAGCAAACAGTTGTCCATCCCTAACAACTTGAGTAAAGAGGCTGCACGCCCACTGTTCGCCATAAAAGCTGCATAGACAGGTTTCCCATAGATAATAGAGAATGCCAGGCCATGAAACGAGGAAGTGAAGACCATCGCGGAATTTCTGATTAGAGTTACAAAATCTTTCGGGTCAGTAACTTTCACATTTTTTCCTGATTCATCAGAAGCGCCAAATAATGTGATAATTTTCAACTTCAGTCCATGTCTCTCCGCAAAACATTTCACATGGTTTACATCAAAGGAATTTTCCATGAAATTATAAAAGAGTATATATTCCTCATCACTCTTCTCGTTGTTAATACCAAGAACGTTATCCCAATCTCCAGAAGTGAGTAATAAAGTGGGGTCTAAGGTGTGGGCAACATTGCAGAATCCCATCACTGACAAAAACTGCTGCAAGTCACTTTCCCGAACAGATATAGCATCGAATGCACCTAACAATGCCTTTATTTTTTCCTTATCCTGCTTCGTTGTGGGCAACATCCCCATACTGGCAGAAAAGGCTATTTTTCGTTTCGTGCGGAAGTCGTCCTGTCCGAAATAGACGGGATTATAGCCCTTTAAGGCTCTTTGTTTGCGCCATATCTGGTCGCTGCCATAGACCACAGCATCAAATTCCTCGTTCTCTGATTTTGCGTATGGATTGATATATCTCGAGATGAAGTCTATCGTCTTTCCAATCTTCTTCTTCCTTGTACTATACGTAAGCAAGACGTTCTTTAAGTACCCCAATCCAGCATGTGGCCCCAGAGACATCATCCTTTTCACAGAAAACAGCGCATACATCTGACGATGGTAATCAGGCCAGTAATCAATGTAGAAGGCATCATGACCACACTTTTCCAAAACATAACGGGTGGCTATAGCCTGCAGCAAAGCCCCATAGTTGTAGCTGCGGTGATATGTAACAATTCCTATCTTCATTAAAATCCAAGTTTTGTGTAAATTCTATTTCCTATTGTATTGCTATAGTTCCATACGGGTGTAAGCATCTTGTCGATGGCTATGCAGGCACTGATAATCACAAGAGCAAGCAATGCACATGCAGCAGTCAGCAGATAGGGTGAGGCAATCTCGTGATACAGATAAAGCGAGGCCTGTCCTATCATTCCGATTACGTATGGACGACAACCGTGAATCAGGTATATGGCGAGAGAAGACGCTGCCAAGTAGTTGACTATCCTTGACTGGAAGTGCATCTTGCCTACTATGAAGAACACCAACAATGAGTTGAGCAGTAAGATGGGACTGCTATAGGGGAAGCTCAATGCCCAGACTGATTTTCCTATCATCGTCCCTCCATACAGGTAGATGAGGACTAATGCGGCATTCAGCAGAATATAGCCAGCAATCAGTGGAGCATACCCAATATTCAGCCACTTATCTTTATACTGCCATATCAGCCTGCCTACATAATATAGGAACATGAAGTTGACCAGATTCTTACCATTCAGCATACTCGTGTCGCCATGGGTTGTGGCCATATAGACAGCCACAAAGCCAAGAACTGCCGTCATGTAAACCCGCTGTGCCTTGGACGAATTATCCCAGTAGTAATTGAGCATGGGAGAAACGAGGAATAAAAAGAGGTATGTCTTTATGAACCAGAAATGTGTATATGACAGGATGAACAGCGAGTGAACAGCCTTCATCGTATTGTCGCTATGCACCAGTGTATATATGGTTTCCGGCATGGCATAGACTACAAATATCGACAGTAGTTTTATCAGCTTCTTTGAGGTCGGCTTCATGCTGAAGTATCCACTTAGCAGCACAAACACTATCACGCCGACATGCAGTGGCATCTGGATAGCCTTGTATATTTGCTGATCAGATTCTTTCGCTATGAATAGCAAGAAGATGTGATATAAGACTATATAGAACTGTGAAACCAATCGAAGCAGTTCAAAACTGCTCTCACGCTGGTGGTGGGAGGGGTAAATTTCTGATACATAACTTGTTATCTAAAGAAAAGCCTCTTAATCTTCTTCTTAACTCTGTTAGCTTGGTATCTCCATCCCATCATGGCCGTCTTTCGGCAAGCATATTCAAAACCCTTGTCTATATAGTAATGCTCGAAATCCATACGCTTGGGATGGATTTGTGACGGTTTCGCAAGATGGGTCTGCATAACATTGGCAAGTTCCGCAGGTATGGTGTCCATTTTGTCCATCACAGCCTCAAACAGCTGGCGGCCTTTCTCCGTGTTGCATAGAACCAGGGAACACCCCTTGTTATCGGCATTGAAATCCTTGTCCGTACGCTCCCATCCCCAGTAGTCGGCAATGGTTATGTCGCTCGGGCGATGGAGGTTGGTGAAATGACAGACACCACAGGAATGACGGAACAGTATATGCTGATAGAAAAGATAAGTGAAATTCATTTTACCTCCCCCATTTTCAAATTTGAACGTTTCCTTATGTGCCCTCCAGCCGTACAACTCCTTGTCACGGAAATTGACATAGGTAATCATTGAACCATGCTTCTTTTCCAGATAGGCAAGATAGTCCCTCCAAATGTAGGGACCAGGAACACCATGACAGACTATATCTATAAGATACAGGTTTTCACGGAGTTTCTTTCCTACAAAGGCATTCAAGCCCGACGTCTGGCAGGGCGTACCAGAGAACAGTACTGTCAGACCGTTCCTTAAGTCCTCTTTAACCTGACGGAATACTCCGGTCAGGTCACTCTGGACGTACTTGCTGCCACGGAACTCGTCGCGCTCTTCCTTGGTCGCCGCACGTTTATGCACTACGCAGAAGTGGTCTTTATAGCCTGCTCCATACACTACGCCGCCTTGTTCCAGGATATAGTCGCTGATGGCAACAAAGGCTGCGCCAGAGCGCGACCTCATCACCTCGCTGATGTCCTTGTGTCGGGCTGCATAGGCTATGGGCTGTTCGAGATTTAGCGAGCGGTCGTAGTTGTCATTAAACTGACATACCTTTTCGCACAGGCCGCACTCCACACACTTCGACTCATCTACCTTCGGGTACAGGAATCCAAGTGCATCAGGCTCCATCATGATGGCATCATGCGCACAGATACTGGCACACGCCGTGCAGCCACAACAATCTTGTGGATTACCTATTTTTATCAATTTTGAATGGTTAGAGTTTCCGTTTTAGCATTTCTGCCTTTGATAAGATGAAATGCCGCTCTGTCGTATTACATCCTACAAAGAAGATGACAAGCGATGAATATATTAGGCATACGAGGACATTCAATACAAATGAACCGAAGCTTTCCGGAACAAACTGGTATAGGATGGCAGGCACAAAGACTGATATGATGCCTACTTCAAAACATATCAGTATGACATGCCGGAAGAATCCCATACGGCTGAATCCCTCCAAGGTGAAAGGCAGCATGTACAAGCGGGCTCCAAGTGACAGGAGGCTGACTATTATAGACACAACAATAACAGATGTTGGCAGTAGTCCCATATACAGGCAGACATAGCTTAACGGAAGATTCAGCAGCTCCACTCCGCCCACGACCAACTGGTAGTTACGGACGTTACCCGTCGCATTCTGGGCTGTTATCAGCGGCCTTGACAATGAAGTTATCATCATGGCGACCAAGGTCAGCTGGGTGAACTCCACCGCATAGTCAGGAACCCTTTTCAGCCAGAGATGCAGTATAAAATCAGCGTTAACAATAATCGGCAGGGACAATAGCAACAGCAGGTAGAACGAGAACCGGGCACCTGTATTGACCAGCCTGTGCATGTAGTCATATTCCCCTCTGGCATAGCTCTGCGTTATCTGCGGGTTCATCGCCATCATGAAGTTTCCTACAAACTGGCCGACTGCTCTGTCCACCTGGCCCGCTATTCCCCTGGCTGCATTAACGGCTGGTCCGAAGAATGCATTCAGCACCACGTTGACACCATGATCCTTCAATACGGCAGCGCCGTTGCCTATAAGATGCCACAGGGAATAGCCGAACATGTGCCTTAGCAAGGGTTTATCGACAACAAAGCGATAGTGACACTCAGAGAAGTTCCTCCTGCAATACACCTGATACATACACTGTATAAAGAACTGCAGCAGCATAAGTAGCAATGCATAATAGACCAGACGGTCGAAAGGCTCCCAATAGACAAGGAATGAAATGCCGAGCTGCACTAAACCCTGAAAAAGCCCCACATAGGCAAAGGCCTTCATGCGCTCATGTGCAATAATGCTCGCATTATATGGCACCGTAATCAAGTTCATGCAGAAGTGAAAGACAGAGAACTGGAAGCACCAATTTGCGGCTGTTAGCCTGCCTTCTGGCAGAACCATCACACTGTTGACATACCAGACACCGATTACCTCAGACAGGATAGCTACGATGACAGCCAGTCCCCACTGTATTGTGACCGCTGTTGAGAAAACAACATTCTGACGGACTGGATCGCCTTTTCCCAGTTCAAAGTTCAGGAAGCGGGAGCTTGCACTCGTCAAGGCCGCACTGATCAGTGCGAACATCGATACGAAACCTCCCACAACATTATAGATGCCATAGTCTTCAACTCCTAGCGCATCAAGTATCACCCTACTGGTATAGAGTGATATGAGCATCAGGAACAGCATGCGAAAATACAGCAACAGCGTGTTCTTGGCTATGCGCTTGTTGTTAGCGGAAAATTCTTGCGACATTAGTTTTGGGATAGGGTGGATACCCTTTTTTATATTTTCATCCTTGCATGTTTATGCAGGTAAAATGGGTGAACTGCGAAGTAATCTCGATGGGAATGAGGTTACATTTCTCCCGCACTGGGGAACAAGTTCTCTTAGGCGTACTGGCAAGGTTCCAAGGGTATTGAGGGAGGTATGGGATTATTTTCCGCCAATTCTCGTATAGGCAAACCCCATTTCCTCCAGCTCTTGACGGTCATAGATATTGCGACCATCGATAATGACGCGGCCATTCATCACTTTCTGGATGACATTCCATGATGGCATGCGGAACTGACGCCACTCGGTGACGAGGGCAAAGACATCGGCACCGTCAGCGGCATCGTACATGTTCTTGCAGTAGGTGACGCTGTTGCCGATGCGACGCTTGCACTCGTCCATAGCGATGGGATCGAAGACGCGGACGATGGCTCCGTCTTTCAGGAGCTTGTCGATGACGACCAAGGCCGGGGCCTCGCGCATATCATCGGTCTCGGGCTTGAAGGCGAGGCCGATGATGGCTATGGTCTTACCCTTGACATTTCCGACGGCCTTGACAATCTTGTCATAGACGATGGACTTCTGCTTCTCGTTGACACGCTCGACGGCCTCGATGACTTCCATGTGATAGCCGTTGTCCATGCCGGTATGTACCAGTGCCTTGACGTCCTTGGGGAAGCAGCTACCGCCATAGCCGCAGCCGGCATAGAGGAACTTCGAGCCGATGCGTGTGTCAGTGCCGATGCCCTTACGGACGCTATCGACATTAGCCCCTACGCGCTCGCAGAGGTTGGCAATGTCGTTCATGAACGAGATACGGGTGGCGAGCATGGCATTGGCGGCGTACTTAGTCATCTCGGCAGAGGGGATATCCATGAAGATGACACGGAAGTTCTGGAGCATCAGGGGCCGATAGAGGCGGG
>CAMJQA010000059.1 GCA_946407895.1 uncultured Prevotellaceae bacterium | reverse complement strand
TGAAGCCTGGGGGGAAGGCTCTCGTGGCCATGCAGGTGATGCGCTGGTGCGACGGGTCCTACCTCGAGGACCAGGACTTTTGGCGCTTCACGGGTCTGGCCCGCGAGGTGTACATGTATGCGCGCCCGAAGGCCAGCGTGAGGGATATCTTCATCGTGCCCGACCTGGTGAACGGCTACCGCGACGGCACGCTCTCGATTCAGGTTGCCACGCAGCGGGCCGAGGGCAAGATGCTGTCGTTCGAGCTTGTGGATGCCGACGGGCGGCAGGTGTGGCAGCAGGATGAGCGCGTCTCGGGCACGGAGCAGACCATAAAGGCCGAGATTAAGGCTCCCCGCCAGTGGAGCGCCGAGATTCCCTACCTGTATACGCTCTACACCACGCTGCGCGACAAGGATGATGTCGTCGAGGTGATTCCGCAGAAGGTGGGCTTCCGCAAGATCGAGATTGTGAACCGCCAGGTGCTGGTGAACGGGCAGCCCATTCTCTTTAAGGGCGTTGACCGGCACGAGCTTGACCCCGACGGCGGATACGTGATATCCGTGGAGCAGATGGTTGAGGACATCAAGCGCATGAAGGAGCTCAACGTCAACGCCGTGCGGACCTGTCATTACAGCGATGACCCGCGCTGGTACGACCTGTGCGACCAATATGGCATCTATATGGTGGCGGAGACGAACATCGAGAGCCACGGCATGGGGTATGGAGACCGCACGCTGGCCAAGAACCCCCTCTTCGAGAAAGCTCACGTCGAGCGCAACCGCCACAACGTCATGGTGCAGAAGAATCACCCTGCCATCATCTTCTGGAGCCTCGGAAACGAGGCCGGATACGGTCCCAACTTCGAGAAGGCGTACGACATGATAAAAAGTATCGACCAGAGCCGCCCCGTGCAGTACGAACAGGCATGGCAGACGGGCAAGTCGGATGTGTGGTGCCCCATGTACCTCGACTATGCGGGCTGCGAGAAGTACGCCCAGGGCAATAATCCGCGGCCCCTCATCCAGTGCGAGTACGCCCACGCCATGGGGAACAGCTTGGGAGGCTTCCGCGAGTACTGGGACCTCATCCGCCGCTATCCCGCCTATCAGGGAGGCTTCATCTGGGACTTCATCGACCAGGGCCTGCGCGGCAAGAGCAAGCTTACGGGCCGCCAGATATGGATGTACGGCGGCGACGACGGCCGTTACCCCTCCACGGACCACAACTTCAACTGCAACGGCGTCATCCAGCCCGACCGCACGCCGAATCCGCATGCCTACGAGGTGCGCTACCAGCAGCAGAACTACTGGCTGCGCAACCTGGACCTGGCGGCCGGGACTGTGGAGATTTTCAACGAGAACTTCTTCCGGCCGATGGAGAATCTGGAGGTTTTCGTCTCCGTCTGCGTCGATGGGGTCGAGAATTACAGCTTTACCCTGCCGGAGCTGCCCAAGGTGGGCCCTCAGGAGACCGTTAAGTACGACCTGACGAAGCTGGCATCGCTTAATGAGATCAGGCAGTTCCTCGCCGACCACGCGGGGCACGAGGTAACGGCCAACGTGGACTTCCGGCTGCTGCGCGACGAGCCCCTGCTGCCCGCCGGATATGCCGTGGCCCAGCAGCAGCTCGTCCTGCAGCCCTATAAGTTCCCCAGCGGAGAGGGGCTGATTGAATCGGCCCAAGGTGAGGTCCAGGCCGACTCGATGGAGGCTTACTACAGCCTGAGTGCGGGCCCGATGACCATCTACGTGAGCCGTCGGTCGGGCGTCTTGGACTACGTGGACGTGAAGGGGCGCCCAATGCTGCAGGATGGATTCGGGGTGACGCCGAACTTCTGGCGTGCGCCCACCGACAACGACTACGGCGCCGGCCTGCAGCAGAAATTCGCCGCCTGGAAGAACCCGTCGAAGCGGCTGCGGGGCGTTCATTGCTACGATGTGGGCCGGGCCAAGGCCATTCGGGTGGAATATGACCTCGATAAGCTCCGGGCGCGCCTGCAGCTGACCTATACTTTGACCCCGCTGGGCGAGCTGGTGGTGAATCAGCACCTTGATGCCGACGATTCGGCCAAGGATATGCCCCAGATGTTCCGTTTCGGCATGCAATGGGTGATGCCCCGTCAGTACGACAGGGTTGAATTCTACGGCCGCGGGCCCCAGGAGAACTACATCGACCGCAACTCGGGCCAGAGGCTGGGCCAGTACACCCAGGCCGTGGCCGACCAGTACTGGGGATACGTCCGTCCGCAGGAGAGCGGCAACAAAACGGACGTGCGTCGCTGGGCCGTGGTCGACGCCGAGGGCCACGGGCTGCTGTTCCTGGCCACCGGGCCCATGGAGTGCAGCACATTGCAGTATTTACCGGCCGACCTGGACGACGGCGACAACAAGTTTGAGCACCAGCGGCACAGCGGCGACCTGATTCCGCGCCTCTTCTCGGTGACTCAGCTCCAGTCGCGCCAGATGGGCGTGGGCTGTGTGAACAGCTGGGGTGCCTGGCCGCGCGAGGAGTACCGCATGCCGTACCAGGACTATGACTTCACCTACATCGTGCGTGCAAAGTAATCTTTTCAACCTCAAATACTTCTGAATGAACATGAATCTCAATCGCAGAGACTTCCTTAAGGCCTCGCTGTCATCGGCAGCGGGGCTTTTTGCTGTGCCCGCCGCTTCATCGGGCACGGCTGAGGGCCGAGCTGGCCTCCCCGCCGCTTCATCGGACCCGTCATTGGCCCGTATTGAGGCCCCCACGGTGGTGCCGGCCTCGGTTCGCCGCCATGTTGCGCCCAACGACCGCATAAACATTGGCATCATCGGCACGGGCCGCATCGCCCGCGACCACGACATGCCGGGCGTGTGGAAATATGACGACGTGCGCATCGTGGCCGTCTGTGATCTGGACGCCCGCCGCCTCTCCGAGGCCAAGGCGTACGTGGAGGGCTACTATACCCGCAAGCTGGGCGCGCCGTACACGGGAGTTCGAACCCATGAGCACTACGAGGAGCTGCTGGCCGACCCGGACGTCGACGCAGTTGTAGTCTGCACGCCCGACCACTGGCACGCCCGCATCGCCATCGACGCCGTGCGGGCCGGAAAGGACGTCTATCTGGAGAAACCCACGTCCCTCACCCTGGAGGAGGGCCGCATCATGAGCAATGCGGTGCACGCCAGCGGCCGCGTCTTCCAAATCGGCACGCAGCAGCGCAGCATGCCCCAGTTCCGCCTGGCCTGCGAGCTGGTGAGGAACGGCCGCATCGGGCGGCTCCGCGAAGTGGAGGTGCGTCTCCCGGGCGACCCCGAGGGAGGAAATCCCGAGCCCATGCCGGTGCCGCCTGGCCTGAACTACGACAAGTGGCTGGGGCAGACGCCCTGGGTGCCCTACACGGTGGACCGCGTCCACCCCCAGCAGGGCTACTCGCGCCCCGGCTGGCTCCGCTGCGAGCAGTTTGGGGCCGGAATGATAACGGGCTGGGGCCATCACCACTTCGATATAGCCCACTGGGCCATGGATGCGGAGTATTCGGGGCCTCGTGAGGTGTCCGCCACGGCCCGGTTTGCCTCGTCAGGGCTCTGGGATGTGCACGGCGACTTCCAGACGGAGATGGTGTACGACAACGGCGTCATCGTGCGCGGCGTAACTGAGAGCAAATCGAAGCCTAACGGCCTGCTCTTCACCGGCACGGACGGATGGATATTCGTCAGCCGGGGCAGCTACAAGGCTTCGGCCAATGATCCCGCCACTAACGACTCCAGCCCGCTCCGCGCGAGCGACCCGGCCATCCTGACCACCCCGCTCGGGCCCGACGACATCCACCTGCCCGTGAGCGACGACCACCACGGCAACTGGCTCGCTGCCATCCGCACGAGGCAGCTCACCATAGCCCCCGTGGAGGTTGCCCACCGCTCGTGCTCCGCCTGCCTGCTGCAGCACATCGCCATGAAGCTGAGCCGCCGCCTCCGCTGGGACCCCATCCGCGAGCGATTCCTCAATGACGACGAGGCCAACGCCATGCTCGCCCGCCCACAGCGCCCGCCCTACCAGCTCTGAACCCGAATTACCACAACATTTACACATTTCGTATGAAACAGCTTCGATTCCACATCATCATCCTCACCATCATGGTCCAGCTCAGCCCGGCGGCGGCACGAAGGATACGATTCAGCGTCGATGCCGGAGAGTTCGCCCGGCAAGACTGCCCGGTTACGCTCACCCTGCCCTCAACCAAGGCAATCCGGGCCAACAGCAGCCCCATGCTGGTGGAGCTGACGCCCACGGGGCGCCGCTTCATACCCAGCCAGCTCGTGCTGAGCGGAGACACGGCACAGGTCGCCTTCATCCTCGACGGAGTGACGCCGGCCCGCACCCGTCGCCACTTCCAGCTGCGCTTCAGCCGCGCATATCGCGCACATGCCGACATGAACGTCAGCGACGACAGCCGGTCATTGACCCTCTCTCGCCTCGGACGGCCCGTGCTGGCCTACAATTACACGCTGGCCGACGTGCCACAGGGCGTGTCCAGCCTATATCGGCGCAGCGGTTACATCCATCCGGCCTTCACGCCCTCGGGATTCCAGCTAACCTGCATCCAACCTACCGATCACCGGCACCATTACGGCATCTGGAACCCCTGGACGCACCTCGTTTACGACGGCCGGCTCTACGACCTGTGGAACCTGGGCGACAGCCTGGGCACAGTGCGCGCCGCGGGCATCCAGTCGGTGTTCAGCGGGGCCGTCATGAGCGGATTCCAGGCCCGCCTCAGCCACATCATTTTTGCCCCGCAGGGCGAACAGCCCGTCATCGACGAGACTTGGGCCGTAACGGCATGGAACTCGCCGGACGGATTCCTGTGGGACTTCGAATCGCTGCTCACCCCATGCGCCCCGCTCCCCGTGCTGCTGCAAGAGTACCGATATGCCGGCTTCGGCTTCCGCGCCAACCAGTTATGGACCCGAGACAACTCCACCATGCTCACCAGCGAGGGAAATCGGCGCCCCGACATCGACGGCACGCGCGCCCGTTGGATATACGTCACCGGGGCGAGCCCGGCCGGCCACAGCGGACTGCTCATCATGGCCTTTCCGGCCAACTACAACTCGCCCGAGCCCCTCCGTATATGGAACGAGGAGGCCAACGGCGGCCGCGGAGACGTTTTCATCAACTTTGCACCCACGAAGAACACCGACTGGCAGCTTCAGCCCGGCCAGTCGTACCGCCTGCGCTACCGCCTCTTCGCCTACGACGGCGAAATGACGCCGCAGCGCGCCGAGCAGCTCTGGCGCGACTTCGCCAATCCCCCGCTCGTCATCAGCGAGCCCTAATCGCAGCCATGATGGCGTGCCCAATCCCCTGGGCACGCCCTCATTTTTCCGTTTTGCGGTCCTCGGTTTTCCCGAGGACACCTCCCCGCTTTTTTCCTTCCTCCTCCTTTATTTGTCCCTAATATTTCTACATATTAACCCCCCCGCCGCGGTGGCGGGGGGAACTATATGCAACAAAAACCCCCCGCCACGATGGCGGGGGACATAAAGTTAAATATCAGAATGATTCATATTCACGAATGCGCGAATATGCAATCCATACGTCCCCTACGCTCACGCGCCCGGGGCATATTTTTTTTTATTCCATACCGTCTCCGGCATCGGGGTCGGGTTCGCTGCTGCTGCCTCCGCCCTGGTCGCTGCCCGTGCCGGAGCCGGGGTCTGTCGTGGTGCCGGGGTCGGTGGTCGTGCCGGGTTCAGTCGAGGTGCCGGGGTCGGTGCCCGTTCCGGAGCCTTCATTGTCCGATGATGAGCCGCCCGTGCCCGTGGCTGTGCCGCTTCCACCCGATGCGGAGCCGCTGCCACCTGTGCCACCCGAAGCCGAGCCGTTCTTGCGCGCCGCAATCTGCTTGTAGTGGCGCACCTCGGCATTTATCTGGTCGATGACGCCGGCGTAGGCCTCGTCGCCCTCATAGAGGAGCACCGCGTTCATCATCTTGGCAAATTCGCGGTACCTGGCTATTATCTGCTGCCGCAGGTTGCTCAATTCGTTCTTCACATAGCCCGCCTGCTCATTTGTGCGCTGCGCCATGGCTGCCTGGAACTCGCGGTTCTTGGCCTGCAGGGCCTCAATCCATGCCGTCAGGCCCAGGGCGGTCAGCTGCTGGGCGTAATTCGTGAGTAAGTCCTGGCAAAACTGCTCGGTGCGCATCGTCTGCTCCTGGTATCCGTAGCTGTTCTTCAAGGCGTAGCGCTTTATCGGCTCCTGCAACAGCTGTGCTGCCTGCTGCTGGGCCTCGATCGGGCTCTTCAGGGCATTGTTGACGGTGCCGACGAAGCCTGTGTAGATCGTTCCGCGCTCGGCATCGAGCGATTCCACCAGTTTCGTCTGCGTTGTCGACGAAGCCTTGCGGTAGGCGGTGTCAAATGCCTGCGTTGCGCCCTCCCACGCGCTCACTTCGCTGCCTAATTTGGCCATGATGGCGCTGCTCGACTTTGCGCGGGCCAACTGGTCAATACTGTACTGATAGGTCTCTGCCTGGTTGAGGTAGTTAAAGTCGATTGCCTCAATCTGTCTTGCATTCTTATCCATGATATTCTCTTTTTAATGTGAATAATTGTTTTTTTCTCTCTATATCGTGCCGATTTGGCTTCGGTTTTCTTTACATTGTTTCTTTTAAATCGTGCCGATTTGGCCTCGGTTTGTTAAATAACCTTTCATATCGCTTCGATTTGTCTTCGGCCTGTTAAAATCCCTTTCATATCGCTTCGATATGGGCTCCATTGTTAACAAATGTTATTAAATCGAGCCGTTTTGCCTCGTCCGCTTCTCGTCTGTTTACCAATCGTCGTCATCGTTGCCCACTATGCCGTTCTTTAGCGCCTCCTCCACCTTGTCGATGATTGCGTTCGAGTAGGCGTGGGTCATTACGAGGGCTTTTGCACAGGTGCGTTTCTGTGCGTCCTTCTCTACGAAGGGGTAGTGGCGTGCTATTTCCCACTGCTCGTCATATAGGTTCGAGTTGGTTTTGTCGTCCTTCTTGCGCTTCGCGTCGCCGTACGTCTTGCTGTCGCTGTCCACGAGGCTTATCCATCCGCCGCTGATGTCGCGCAGGATGTCGTAGTTCTGCACTGTGTAGGTGACGCGCACGCGGCCGTCCTTGATGTCGAGCCGTATTACGGGGGTGATGCTTACGGCGTATTTGTTCATCGTGCCCATGTGTTCCACGATGCCGGGGATGGTTGAGCTGACGATGATGCATCCGGCCTCCTTATCGTTCAGGGTGATGCTCTGCTTGTCCTTGAAGGTAGCCGTTACCCAGTAGTTCAGGGCTACGTAGAGCTGTTCCTTCGTTTTTCCCTCGGCCTGCACCACCTCCTGGTACGTCAGCGACTCGTTCTTGTCGAGCGTCATGTCCTTGGCCAGGTTCTTGGCGGCATCGAGCCATTTGTCGCCGTACTTCTCCTTTGCATACTTCTCCAGGTCGGCTGCCTTCATCACCTGGGCGTTCATTCCCCCGGCGTACATCATGGCCGCAATGGCCATCAGTAGAATTCTTCTCATTGTTTCGTCTTGTTAAATGTTCTGCATAGTTTTATTCTCTGCGTGCAAAGTTACTTCTTTTCGGCGAAATTTCTACATTTTCGCCCGAAAATCTTCTCCTTCTCCCCGAAAAACATCCCTTCCGGCATGAAAACGCGGGTTTCCGGCAGCTGCGAGGCCATGAAGGCCCCGGCACTCAGTTTCAGAAAATCTCTTCTTTCCATACTGCTTATGTTTAACGGTTCGACTTCTCTATTTGTTTATCCTCAGCACGGGGGCGATCTTGTTGACGGGGGCGGGCAGGGTTACGGCTAGCCCCTCGGCCGTCTGACGGGCCTTCAGCTTGCCGTAGCCGAGCAGGAAGACGCTCGTGATGCGCTTCTTCATGCGGCTGTTGCCCTTGGCGAGCGACTTGATGAGCAGCCGTCCGTCCTGGGGCCATCCCATGGCGGTGACGTAGAGGTACTTGCGCGTCTGGTTGAAGCGGATGTCGCGGTAGTCCATGCCGCCGTACTGTCCGTCGTTGAAACCCTGCGCGTTCATCTTGATGTCCTTCTCGGCCACGGGTCCTTCGCCGAAGATGCTCCAGGGGCGCGTGCCGAAGATGCTCTCGCCGTTCACCGTCATCCAGGCCTCCAGGTCGTCGAGCACCCGTGCCTCCTTCTCGTCGTACGTGCCGTCGGCGCGCAGGGGAACGCTGAGCAGCAGGTTGCCGTTCTTGCTGACGATATCCACCAGCTGACGTACCACGGTGGCGGCGTCCTTGTACCATCCGTTCTCGTAGATGGCCGTGTTGTAGTGCCATCCGCCTATGCAGTTGCACGTCTGCCACGGCTCGGGTATGATCTGGTTGGGCGCTCCGCGCTCCACGTCCCAAGTGATGGCCTTGCGCTGCTCCTCGTTGAGCATCTTGCCCGTGATGACGGACTGCTCCTTCTTGTTGAACATGTGGGCGGCAATCCTGAGGCCTGCGTCGCTGATGCCGTAGAAGGGCAGCACGGTGACGTCGAAGTAGATGATGTCGGGCTGGTAGCGGTTGATGGCATCGAGCGTGCGGTCGTAGAAGTTGGTCACGTACTCCTGCGTGGGCAGCGTGGCGCCGTGCGTCCAGTCCCACTGCCCGTGGATGGCCCCGTTCCACCAAGTGCGCTCGCCCGGCTCGTGGTTCTGTGCATAGAGCTGCTGCGGGTCGTAGCCTTCCCACCACAGGCCCTTGCCGTCGGCCTTCGTCAGGCGCCCGTCGTAATAGACGCCCGCCTTGGGGCCGTTCAGGTCGTAGCGCTGTGCCGGCTCATACCACGTCCAGGCATGGTCGGCATGGAACGAGATGCCCAGTGGCAGGCCTGCCTTCCTGGCCGCCTGAGCCCACTCGGCCAGGATGTCGCGCTTGGGCCCTATGTTCATGGAGTTCCAGGGCTGGTACTTCGAGTCCCACAGGTCGAAGTTGTCGTGGTGGTTGCCCAGTACGAAGAAGTACTTCGCTCCGCATCGCTTGTAACGCTCCACCAGCTGCTCGGGGTTCCAGCGCTCGGCCTTGAAGAGCGGCAGAATGTCCTTGAACCCCACCTCCGAGGGATGTCCGTAGTGCTCCAGGTGGTACTTGTAGGCATTCGAACCCTCCATATACATCTCGCGGGCCATCCAGTCGCCCGAACCCTCCACGCACTGAGGTCCCCAGTGCGCCCAGATGCCGAACTTAGCATCGCGGAACCATTCGGGCGTCTGGTGCTGCCTGAGCGATTCCCATGTGGGCTGGTACTTGCCCGTCTGCATCGGCTCGTGGGCCTCCGACACGGGAACCTGGTATGTCTGCGCCTGTGCGGCCGACAGGCTAAGGCCTGCAACGAGGCCTGCAATCATTCTCTTCATTGTATGTCGTCTTTTTAGTCTTGGTTTAGTATATATATATATATTATAATGTATAGTCATGCCGTTGTGCGGTAGCTAAGTGAAGTCCACCAGGATGCGGAATACGCGGCCCGGCGCGGCATCCCACCCGGCCATGGCGCGGGCGGCTTCCTCCGGCCGAACGACGGCCGAGACGAGGCTGTCCGTAGGGCACTCGCCGCGGCGCAGGTAGCGGATGGCCGCGCGGAAGTCGTCGGGCAGCGCATTGCGCGAGCCGCATACGTTCAGCTCCTTCTGCACGAAGAGGCGCGTGGGCAGGCTCACGTCGCCCGGCGCATACCCGATGCAGACGATGCGCCCCGTGAAGGCCACCTCCTCAACGGCCAGGGCATACGTGACGGCGCTGCCCACGGCCTCGATGACGACGTCGGGCCCGCAGCCGCCCGTAAGCTCCTGCAGGCGGGCGTGGCAATCCTCGCCCCCCGTATTCACCGTGGCCGACGCCCCCAGCCGGCGGGCCAGCGACAGCTTCTCGTCGTCGAGGTCGGCAGCAATGACGGTGGCGCCCCGGAGGCTTGCCCTGACGATGGCGCCCACGCCTATCATGCCGCAGCCGATGACCAGCACCGTGTCCGAGTCGCTCACCCCGCCGCGGTCGACGGCATGGAACCCCACGCTCATGGGTTCCACCAGCGCCACGTCGCGGGGCGGGAGCCCCTCGGCGGCAATCACCTTCTGCCAGGGCACGCACAGCCACTCCGACATGGCGCCGTGGCGCTGCACGCCCAGCGTCTGGTTGTACTGGCAGGCATTCGGGCGGCGCCGGCGGCAGCTGGGGCACGTGCCGCAGGCGGTGTAGGGGTTGACGGTGACGACCTGGCCCGGGCGGAAGCCGTCGGGCACGCCGGGGCCCGTCCGCTCGATGGTGGCACTGATCTCATGGCCGGGTACGACCGGGCTGAGCGCCAGGGCATTGCGCCCGCGGTACGTGCTCAGGTCGGAGCCGCAGAAACCAACGTATTGTATGCGCAGCAGCACCTCGCCCGGTGCCGGCGCGGGCTGGGGCAGGTCGATGACCTCCAGCCGGCCCGGATTTGTAATCTGAAGAGCTTTCATAAGGTTCAAAGGGTTAAAGGTTCAAAGTTCAAAGTTCTTGCGTCCCTTCGGTAGCAAGCGGCAGAGCCGAGCGTAAAGTTCAAAGTCTCGCTTCGCTCGCCGAGCGCAAAGGGGGGGCATTATTCACTCATATTCTTGATGTAGGGTAGCTCGGGCAGTTCGCCGAAGCCGTAGAAGCGGCGGGCATTACTGCCCAGGAAGCGGCTCAGGTCGTCGGCGCGAAGCTCACGGCTGTGCAGCAGGAAGTCGTAGCTCATCCGATACGTGATGGCCGTGATGGTGCGCGGATAGTCGGAGCCCCACATCAGCTTCTCCCAGCCCACCAGCGAGGCCGCCTCGCGGATGGCGCGCACGGCCGAGGGGAAGGGGTAGAACTCCGAATTGTAGAGCCAGGTGATGCCGCCGCTCTCTATCATGACATTGCTGTGGCGTGCCAGCTTAATCTGCTGCCGCCAGTCCTCGTTGTGCCAGGGAGGCCCGGCGGGCGGCTCGGCCATGCCGAAATGTCCGATGGCAATGCGCAGGCCGGGGCATTCCTGTATGACCTCGCGCAGCTCCGCCACCTGCCGCGCGCCGTCGGCCAGCGTTATGCTCAGGTACTTGCCGGACGCCTCCATGAAACGGAAGGTCCTCATCATCTCTGCCGAGGCCAGGCTCCGTCCCAGCAGGCGGTGGGCCGGTATGGCCAGGCCCGGGAAACCGTCCTCGGCCAGCAGCCGCAGCGCCTGGTCGTAGAAGCCGTCCTGCAGGTAGTTGGCCATGCCATAGCAGAAGAACCGGGCGGGGAAGCGGCGTTGCACCTCCAGGAGATAGTCATTCTGCAGCCCGTCGATAAACTCCTGCACGACCACGGCTGCGCCCACCTGGGCATAATCCATGTTCGACAGGAAAACCTCGGCCGTATTGTGGCCGTCGATCATGAAGGGGGGCAGCATCTGCCGCTCCTCGCCAAGGAACTCGCTGCGGCTCCCGTTGCCGGAAAGGGTGCGGATGCGCTGACCGTTCCAGCTCGTATCCTGTAGCCACCACAGATGCGAGTGCGCGTCGATGATATGCGGTATGTTCATTGTTCTGACTTACGGTTATACGATTCCGAAACGGCCTGCTCAGGTATTTGCCCACGTCACCCGCTGCTGCTGGCCGATGACCTGCCGAACCTTCTCCACCAGTTCCCAGTCGACGGGCTCGCTGACGAACTGCAGGTTGCGCCGCACATTGTCGGGGTTTGCCGACGAGAAGAGCGTGGTGGGGATGCGCGGATTGCTGACGGCGAACTGCATAGCCAGTTTCTCGATGGGATAGCCCTGCTGCCTGCAATAGCCGGCGGCTCGCTGGCAGGCTTCTACCAGCGGCTTCGGCGCGGGATGCCAGTCGGGAACGCCCCGCTCGGAGAGCAGTCCCATCGACAGCGGCGAGGCATTGATGAGCCCGATGCCGCGGGACTCGAAGTAGTCGAGATGGTCGGCCAGCGCATCGTCGCAGAGGCAGTAGTGGCAGAAGTTCAGCACCGTCTCCACCATTCCCGCCGGCGTGTGGTCAATGACCCAGCGGAGGTTGGCTATCTGCAGGTCGGTGATACCCACATGCCCTACCAGGCCCCGTTCCTTCAGCTCCGCCAGCGCCGGCAACGTCTCGTCGGCTACCAGCTGGAGCCCGCCGGGACGGGCGGCCTGGAACTCGATGTCGTGGACGTGGATGAGGTCGATATACTCAACGCCAAGGCGCTCCATGCTCTCGCCCACGCTCTCCTGGGCCCGCTTTGCGCTGTAGTCCCAGGTGTTCACCCCATCCTGTCCGTAGCGCCCCACCTTGGTGGAGAGGATGTAGCTCTGGCGAGGCAACTGCCGCAGGGCAATGCCCAGGACGCGCTCGGCGCGGTAGTGGCCGTAGTAGGGCGATACGTCGATGAGGTTCATTCCGCCCTCTACGGCTGCCAGGACGGCATCGACAGCGCGCCCCTCATCAATCTGGTGGAAAACGCCACCCAGCGACGAGGCGCCGAAGCTGAGTGCCGATACCTGCAAACCGGTTTTTCCTAATACTCTATATTTCATATTCTTAATATTCTTACTCTTCTGTCTCTTCTTACTCTTCTTACTCTTCTGTCTGGCTTAAATGCTCCTGGAGGCCGCTTCATCTTCTTGTAAGCGTGCGCAAGTCGAAGATTCCCCCCGCCGTATTGTGGTTATGGGCGTTGAACTTCACGGTAACGGACGTCTTACCCCGCGTCAGCTCGACGGGAATGTCCAGTTCCTGATAGTAAAGCGGCTTTTCAACGCCTGGCACGGGCATCCTGTGGTCGATGGTTGCCAGTCGGCGGCCGTCAATCTGAATGTCGAAAAGGCGCTCCCCGCTGTCGTCCTGCCGATACCGGACGGCCAGCGACATCGGGCGGTCGGGCAGGCACTTCATTTCGTACATGAAGAAGCCGCCGTCGGTGCTGTGGCGCCAGTGGAGGCCGAAATGCATTCCCGTGCTGGATTGGTAGGACTCCATCTTGTGGGCGCGTTCCGACTGGGCATCGGCTACAACCACATGGTCCACCTGACGGCTTTCCATGTCGGCCAGCTGCTCAGGACTTGGCGCGTAGCGCGATGCAGCTTCCCCGTTTAGGGCTTCCAGCTCTGCGGGCGTATCAACCCGGGGGAAGTAAACCTCGTATCGGTCGAACAGCAGGCGCGAGAACGGCACCAGGGCAATGGCATCGGCTTCTCCCTTTGGCCGGTAGAGCAGGGTCAGCTCGGGCGCGTCGCTCCGGCTTATGGCTTCCCTGATAGCTGGTATGGAGCCAACCAGGGTGGTGACCTCGCTCAGCGGAATGGTCTTTGAGGCTTGAGCGTTGATGCTGACGAAATCGCTGCGGGTAAGGCCGTGGGGCTCAATCCTCTGCGCCATGACCATAGCGCCGTACTGGATGGACACATACTGCTGGTAACTGCGCAGCGGCTGTACGTCGAGGCGAGGGCGGAACGTCACGCTCACGCAGTCGCCCGGCTTCCATTCCCTGTCCATGACAATGTAGCTGCTGCCGGCCGTTCCTTTTGGCTGGCGGTAATGCCAGTTCTTGCCATTCACCCGGACTCGCATGCTGCCGCGCTCAATCCAATAGGGGCAGCGCAAGGCCAGCTTGACCCGTCCGCCCTGCCGGATAGTGACAGTCGTCTGGTCGGAATCGGGGTAGCTTGTCTGCTGCTCGAGGGCAAATCCCCTCTCTCTCCATTGTAGGGTGGTGGGGATGAACATATTTACGAAGAGCGTGTCTTCGTGGTGAGCATAAGCCATCCGGGCCAGCTTGGCCGGAGCCTGAAGCCCAGTGCCCACGCAGCACCAGAAGCAGCCGTAGGGATCTGCAAACACGCGGTACTGCCCCGGGCGCATTGATGTGTAGTAGCAACTCATTCCCACCTCGGGGTCGAAATTGCCCATGATATGGTTCAGCAGCACGCGCTCGTAGTAGTCGATGCGCCTGGGGTCGGCATCCCATTGATAGAGCGCTTCGGTAAGGCGCATCATATTGACGGAGTTGCATGATTCGGGGCCTCCTGTCGAGAGCACTTTCTGCAGATATTCCTCCTCCCCGAAGAATATCTCTCCGCAGCTGTTTCCTCCGTTCACCCAGGTGTGCTTTTTCAGCACGATATCCCAGAAGAGAAGGGCTGCGTTGAGCATCCGGCGGTCGCCGTTGGCGCGGTAAACAGAGACGAAGCCCGTAAACTTGGGTATCTGGGTATTGGCGTGCCAGCCCTGCAGGATGTCGCGCCCCTCGGAAAGGGGTACCCACATGTCTTCGTCGTTCAGCCGCTCTGCCCAGCGCAGAAAGCGTTCCTCGCCGGTGAGGCGGTAAACATCTACGTACGATTCGTTAATACTGCCGTGCTCGCATACCAGAAGTTTCTGCATAGCATCGTGGTCGAGTTTGTCGATGACGCTCTGACCGAACCAATCGGCCAACCGCGTCAGTACGGTGCGAGCCTCTTCGATTCCGCATAGCGTATAGGCATCGTATAGGCCCAGCATCAGCTTGTTCATGACGTAAACGGGCTCCCACGTCTTGTTTATCATGGGATTGCTGGTAGTGAAATTGCCCGATGCTACGTCTTCGAAGACATGACGTCCGATTCGTGTGGCGGCCAGGTAGCCATCGCCTCCGGCATCCTGTGCCTTGCGGAGGCCTTGAATGCTATAGCGCAGGCGTTCCAGGATGGCCGGGTCGCCGGTGCTTTGGTACATCATAGCCATGCCCGAGAGGTAGAAGCCCATAATGTGTCCGGCCAAAGACCATTCGTCGTGAATGACGGATTCCCATTGCGGGTATGGTTGCGCCAGGGGGGTAAGCCCGGCTTCGCGCCAGAACCAGGAGAGCAGGCGATCCGGGTCGAGGGTGAGCAGGTACTTGTGCGACAGCTCCTGAACCCTCAGCATCCGGCCTCCCGTGATGCGGACATCGCTGAGTGGGAACAGTTCGGCGCGCGAGCCCTCGAGTGGCTTGGCAAGCCTGCCAGGCATTTCCTGAGCCGAAGGGGACAGGTGGGTCAAGAACAGTAGGAGGAGGAGAATTTTCTGTCTCATAATATTAATTTGTACCCGGGTGTAAAACGAATTACACCCGGGTGTAGCAAAATTTACACCCGGGTGTAGCAAAAAAAATGTCTCTATGCTCCGAGGTTGCGGATGCTCTCTTGCAGGGCAGCAATCTTACTCTCGGCATCGGCCAGCTTCTTGCGCTCCATCTCCACCACCTGGGCGGGTGCGTTCTGCACGAAGCGCTCGTTGCCGAGTTTCTTCTGTATGCCTGCCATAAAGCCTGTCAGGCGCTCTATCTCGGCCTTGGCCTTCTTAATCTCGGCCTCTGCATCGATGAGGTTGCCCAGGGGAACGGCGTATTCGCGGGTTCCCACCAGGAAGCTCTGGGCGCTGGCGTCCTTTTCCTGCACCTCTGTGATGGCTTCCAGGTTGGCCATCTTCATGACGGCCGCGCCATAGGTTCCATGTAGGTTTGCTCCCACTACTTGCAGGGTGAGTTTCTCCTTCGGAGCAATGTTCTTCTGTGCGCGAACGGTACGGACTCCGCTTACGACGAGCTTAATGTCCTCCACGTTTTTCAGCACGACTCGCTCGGCTGCATTCGGGGCATCCAGCTTCAGGCTTTCGCGCATAATGCTCTCGCCGGGTTTACGCTCCTCCAGGGCTTGCCATAGTTCCTCGGTGATGAAAGGCATGAAGGGATGCAGCATCTTGAGCAGCACGTCGAAGAAGCGAAGTGTGGCCTGGTAGGTCTGGCGGTCGATGGGCTGTGCCTCGCCGTTGATGTAGGCGGGTTTCACCATCTCCAGGTACCAGCTGGAGAACTCGTCCCAGAAGAGTTTATATACCACCATCAGGGCCTCGCTGAGGCGATACTTCGAGAAGAGGTCGCTCAGCTCGGCATTGGCCTCCTTCAGCTTGGCATCGAACCACGTTACGGCCAGCTTGGCGGCTCCGGTCTGCTCGGTGTCGGCCACCTGCCAACCCTTCACCAGGCGGAAGGCGTTCCATATCTTATTGTTGAAGTTGCGGCCTTGCTCACACAGGCTCTCGTCGAAGAGAATGTCGTTTCCGGCCGGGGCGGAGAGCATCATGCCCATGCGGACGCCATCGGCTCCGAAACGCTCGATGAGGTCCAGCGGGTCTGGGCTGTTGCCCAGCGACTTGGACATCTTGCGGCCCAGCTTGTCGCGCACGATACCGGTGAAATATACGTTGCGGAAGGGCATCTTGCCCTCGTACTCGTAGCCGGCCATAATCATGCGTGCCACCCAGAAGAAGATGATGTCGGGGCCCGTCACCAGGTCGGCAGTGGGGTAGTAGTATTTGATTTCCTCGTTGCCCGGATTGTTGATGCCGTCGAAGAGGCTGATGGGCCACAGCCAGGAGGAGAACCAGGTATCGAGTGCATCCTCGTCCTGCCGCAGGTCGGCTGCCGAGAGGTTGGGATTGCCGCTCTTCTGGCGAGCCATCTCCAGGGCCTTCTCGGGGGTCTCGGCCACTACGAATCCGCCCTCGGGCAGATAGTAGGCCGGTATGCGATGGCCCCACCAGAGCTGGCGGCTGATGCACCAGTCCTTGATGTTCTCGAGCCAGTGGCGGTAGGTGTTCTTGTACTTTGCGGGGTGGAAGCAGATTTCGTCGTTCATAACTGGCGAAAGGGCTATCTCGGCCAGATGCTCCATCTTGAGGAACCACTGCATGGAGAGGCGCGGCTCGATGGGAACATTGGTACGCTCGCTGCATCCTATCTTGTTGTCGTAGTCCTCAACCTTCTCCATCAGACCAGCCTCCTGCAGGTCGATGGCTATCTGGCGGCGGCAGTCGAAGCGGTCCATGCCTACATAAAGGCGTGCGGCCGGGGAAAGAGTGCCGTCGGGGTTGAAGACGTCAATAGCCTCCAGGCCGTACTTCTCGCCCAGCATATAGTCGTTCACATCGTGGGCGGGCGTCACCTTCAGGCATCCCGTACCGAACTCAATCTCCACGTAATCGTCCTCGATGACGGGTATGACGCGGTTCACCAGGGGTACGATGACCTTGCGGCCGCGCAGCCAATGGTTCTTGGGGTCCTGGGGATTGATGCACATAGCCACATCGCCCATGATGGTCTCTGGGCGCGTGGTGGCTACGACTGCGTAGTAACCCTTCTCGTCGCGGTGAATGACGTTGCCCTGGGCCTTGAGCGTCTCCTCGTCGCTGAGGCTGTCCAGCCCGTCCACATAGTATCTCAGGTAGAAGAGCTTCGTGTGCTCCTCCTTGTAGATGACTTCTTCATCGCTCAGGGCGGTCAGGGCCTTGGGGTCCCAGTTTACCATACGCACGCCGCGATAGATAAGACCCTTGCGGTAGAGGTCGCAGAAGACCTTGATTACACTCTCGCTACGCTTCTCGTCCATGGTGAAGGCCGTGCGGTCCCAGTCGCACGAGCAGCCCAGCTTCCTGAGCTGCTTCAGGATGATACCGCCGTGCTCCTCGGTCCACGCCCAGGCATGCTTGAGGAATTCCTCGCGGGTAAGGTCGGTCTTCTTGATGCCCTGCTCGGCCAGCCGGTTCACAACCTTGGCCTCGGTAGCTATCGAGGCGTGGTCGGTACCTGGCACCCAGCAAGCGTTCTTGCCCTCCATACGGGCGTGGCGCACCAGGATGTCCTGGATAGTCTCGTTCAGTACGTGGCCCATGTGCAGGACGCCCGTAACGTTTGGTGGTGGGATGACAATCGTATATGGTTCGCGCCCGTCGGGCTTACTGCTGAAAAGCTTGTTGTCTAACCAGTACTGATACCACTTGCCTTCCACCTCGGAAGGGTCGTATTTTGTTGCTAATTCCATGTCTTATAACTGTTTGTTTATGCTTATTGGCTGCAAAATTACAAAAAATATCGCAATCGGTAGCTATTATTCGGATTTTTCTTTGTAATTTTGTTGGCGTTATGCATACAAGAGAAGAGAAAATGGCGGCATTCGGACGTCTGCTGGACGTTATGGATGACCTGAGGGAAAAATGTCCATGGGACAGGAAGCAGACTAACGAGAGCCTGCGTCCAAATACAATAGAGGAAACATACGAGTTGTGCGACGCCCTGATAAAGGACGACGTGCCAAACATAGTGAAGGAACTTGGCGACGTACTGCTGCACATCGTCTTCTATGCCAAGATAGGCTCGGAAAAGGAGCAGTTCGACATAGCTGATGTTTGCAACAAACTTTGTGACAAGCTCATCTTCCGTCATCCGCATGTCTATGGAGATGCCGTGGCCCGGAATGCCGAAGACGTGCTGAAGAGTTGGGAGCAGATAAAGCAGAAGGAGAAGGACGGCAACAAAACGGTCCTTTCGGGCGTGCCCCAGGCGCTACCCTCGCTCATCAAGGCCTATCGCATTCAGGACAAGGCCCGCAATGTAGGCTTCGACTGGGACAAGCCAGAGGATGTCTGGGACAAGGTGCGCGAAGAATTGGGCGAACTCGAGGCAGAACTGAATCGGCCCGACAATCGCGAGCGGCAGACCGCTGAATACGGGGATTTCCTTTTTGCACTTATAAATGCCGGAAGGCTCTATCATCTGAATCCCGACAATGCCCTGGAGCACACGAACCAGAAGTTCATCCGCCGTTTTAACTATGTGGAGCGTCGGGCCCGTGAAATGGGTGTGGAACTGAAGGATATGACCCTGGCTCAGATGGATGAGCTTTGGAACGAAGCCAAGGCATTGGAACAGAACTGAGGTCCAGACCTTGGCGGCGGAAACTTTGGGAAAACGAAACGGGGATGAACTCTCTCAGCTCATCCCCGTCTTCACCATTAAAACAATCTTATTAAACAAGTAACCAATTTCCTAAATAATATCCTATTTCTTATTTCCCTCGCCTGCGGTCGTGGTTGAAGCGACTCAGAGCCTGGCGGTGGAAGTCATCTTCAGCTTGCATAGCCATGAAGACCTTTTTGGCCGGCACAGCTTTGCACATTCGTTTGTAGTACGTTTCCTCAATTTGAGCAATTTCTACGTTCAAATCCTTAATTTTGTTGATGATTGTGGCGTATTCTTTGTCTGTTGACGCGAAGCCAGGCTTCTGCTGCTTCAGTTTGCCCTTTTCCATCATGAGTTTCCATTGCTTCCCCTTCATTTCGTGGTAAATAGGAAAGAATTTCTGCGCCTCCTCTGTCGTGAATCCTGCCTTTTCGCCAATGAATGCCTCTGTCTTGGCACGGAATTCCTTGGGGCTCATGCGCTTATCTTTATGCATTTGTGCTGAGGCACTGAGGCTTGTCAGTATTAGGCATGCCAACAGTAACTGTCTGATATAACTTTTCATCATGTTCATTCTGCTACGGTTAAATATTGCTGGATATCAAGATTGTTCAGCATGGAGTAATCCAGTTCGTCCTCCATGTATGTGTTTTCGCTGACGGTCAGAAGGTTGCCATTGTTGTTCAATGTCAAGACCCCGGCGGTGCATACGCAGCCAGCCATAACAGCTACTGCTGCCCATTTCCAGATGCGGCGGCGCTGGCGACGTTGCTTGATGCGGTTCATCACCAGTTCGGGCAGAGTTTCGAAATAACCCTCGGGAACCAGAAAGGGACTCTGCTTCCCTATGTGGGTTGCCAATACGTTTTCTTCAGATGTTGTCATACGTTTTTTTCCTTTCTTTGTTATTATGATGGCTTTAATCGCAAAAGGTTTAATCCAGTTTTTCAAAAAAACTTATTATTTTTTGTACGGCAATGTGGTAGGACGTTTTCAATGCCCCCACACTGGTGCCCAAAATCTGGCTTATTTCCTCGTATTTCAGTTCCTGGAAGTATTTCATATTGAAAACAATTTGCTGTTTTTTAGGCAGTTTGCTGATGACCTCCTGAAATTTCAGCTCTAATTCGTTTCCATCGAAATAGGGGTCGCTCTGAAGCTGGCTTACCACATTGTTTTCTGCCTCGCTTATTCGTATCTTGTTGCTCTCCTTCTCCAAGAAATTTAATGCCTCGTTTATGGCAATGCGGAGTAACCACGTAATCAGCTTTGATTCTCCCCTAAAGGCATCTATTGCACTCCATGCCTTGATAAACGTGTTCTGCAGCACATCGTTTGCATCGTCGTGATACAGTACGATACGGCGTATCTGCCAGTAAAGAGGCTCCTGATATTCACGAACGATTGCTGTGAAGGCTTGTTCGCGAAGTTTGGAGTCGTGCAGTTGCTGAAGAATCAGAGTTTCGTTAATCATTTGATTTCATGACTCCAAAAATGCGAAAAGGTTTAAAAACCACTCAATATTTTTTCTATTTCTTCGTCATAATGATAAACGTCAGGATAGTGGCAGAGCTGACCTTCTTGATTGGGATAGAGCGTGTAATAGTCAAGAAATACGGGAATGGGAACGGGGTAAACGTAGGAAGACAGCTTTTTTGCAACAGGATTCTCGGCTAGAAGTTTTCGTCCCCATTGTGTGTGTGGCTTCAGGTCAATAGCCATGCGCAACTTGTCCTCCAAAATAGAATCCGGCTTTTGCATCAGGAAAAAGGCCAGATCCAGTGGGCGTTCTACACGAACGCATCCGTGGCTGACGGCTCTGTTCTGGCGACGGAATGTACTGTGGTTGTTTGTGTCGTGTAAGTAAACGGCAAATTGGTTTGGGAATCGGAATATGAGTCGTCCGAGGGAGTTAGCGGCGCCGTTATCCTGGCGAATGGTATAGCGTCCGCTGGTGAGCATGCCGGCTGTCATCCCTGCAGGGCTTATCTCCTGGCTGGTCTGTTTGTCTATAATCCGGTAATGATTACGCCGGAAGTATGCCGTATCTCCGACATGGCGCGGCACAATCTCTTTCCTTATAATCGTCATGGGAATAATCCAGTAGGGGTCGGTTTCCACGCGTTGGATAGCACTTTGCAGCAAGGGGGTCTTGTGACTTTGGTTGCCGCCGCATATGCGCATGGAAAAGAAGGTGTCGCGCAATTCATCTACGGCTGTCAGTTCTAAGGCAGCCAGGTTCACCCATACATATTTCCCTCCTTGTGGACGTGGATAGCGCCATCTCGCGCGTTCCATATTAATATGCGCAAGACGTGCGCGAGCTGTATCCCCTTTCTGACGGGCAGTCAGGTAATCTGCTTGCATCTGCGCATAGAGTGAGTCGTGCGGCTCTACTTCGTTGAGAAAACTTGTAAGGGACACTGACTGGCTGACCTGTTCCAGTGCATGTTGGTAGAAACTGTCTTGCGGGGTGTCGCAATTTATGTCAAACAAGATGCGGTAGGCGGGTTTTTGGCTACCGTCATCGGGCAACAGGTTGTTGAGCAGTTTGTGAGGCCTGATAAAACCATAGCGAAGGCCTGCGGCATAACGTAGGAAGGCCTTTGTAAGGTGGAATTCCAGGCGTCCAAGTACCATGCTGACATCTTCGCCCTCAAGCTCTTTTGTCTGAATCAGTTTCAGGTCGCGTTCAATATCTGTGACGTGGAATCCTTTTGGCGTAAGTCCGTGTCTGTCAATCTGGTGCAGGTATGTGAGCAGAGTGTCAGCCCTGTGGTCAGTTCCCTGCCGTGATATCCACAGGAAGTTGCCCCCGCTGTCGTAATATTTTCTGGTAAATGCATCTGCATACATGCTCCCTCCTTGCTGGCATTGGCGACGTATTTCTTCTCTGATTAATTTGCTCTTGAGGCGAAATCGGGGGCTTATCCACTTCTCGATATCCTGTACGGATACACTAAAATTACCCTCTCTTTTGTTTGAGTGGCAGGCATAGAGTAGTGTGAAAAGTGATAGAAGAAGTAATAATCGGGGAAGCCGTGTCATCATTGAATGGATATCTTACGTACGATTTTACCCACTTTCAGGATGTAGCAGCCTTTGGGTAAGTTCAAGTTGTAAGATTTATCGCCATTCTCAATACGAATGGTTGCCACCTTAACACCGGTGAGGTTGAAGATTTCCATCACTTGGCCGTTGGCACCAGAGACTCTTATTTTGTTATTCGCTACACGCAGTGTAACGTCTGACAAAGTATTCTCAATCGTCTCCTGCTGCTCTCCCTCTGCGAAAGTGGCATTTGGAGCAGCTAAGAGCATAAATCCCATTATGATGAGGCCAATTTTCTTCATTTTATATGCTATTGACAACGCAAAAGTAGCAATTTTATTTTATATCACCAAATGTTTTTGAAAAAAAATGCACTTAAACGTGATATTTTCATAGTTCCAGTATGAGTCCTTCATCGGCAAGTACCGTATTGGGGAAAATTTCCGTTGCTTCCTTCAGATGTGCAGTCTCGTCCTTGATGCGTCCGCTATAGTGTCCGATGCAGAGCCTTCCTACTTTTGCATTACGAGCTATCATCGCGGCCTGGAGAGCCGTGCTGTGGCATGTTTCCTGTGCTCGTGCGAGCAGTTCTTGTGGGTATGTGGCTTCATGGTAGAGAAGGGTGATGCCTTTAAGTAAATCCGACAGGGCTGGCTGATATGCCGTATCTGAGCAATAAGCGTATGAGCGGGGCGGCTCGGCCGGTATGGTCAGTCGTTCATTGGGTATGAGGGTGCCGTCTTCTGTGACCCATGATGCTCCAGCCTTTATGTTGTTGATTTGGCTAACGGGAATACCGTAGGCGTCTATCATTTCACGGCGGATGTGCGGTAAGGATGGAACTTCACGGAAAAGGTAGCCGCTACAGGGGATGCGGTGGCTTAGGGGAATGCTCCATACCGTGACGCTGCGGTCTTGGTAAACTATTTGGTGGCGTGTGGTATCTACGGAGTGGAAGAGTACGTTGTAGGTCATTCCCTCACAATAGGTGCGCAGCAGCATGGTCATGAATTCTTCCATCTGTTGGGGCCCATGGATGTGGAGGTCGGCAGTGCGGCCGAGCAGCCCCATAGTACTGATAAGGCCTGGCAGTCCGAATACGTGGTCGCCATGGTTGTGGCTAATGAAGATGTGCCCCAGCCGGTTCATGTTGAAGCCCTGCCGTGCGAATCCGCTTTGTGCTCCTTCGCCGCAGTCAATCATGAACAGCTTACCGCGTGTGCTAATTACCTGGCATGCAGGTGAATGCCGCTGTGTGGGCTTGGCTGAACCGCACCCTAAAATGTGTACTTTAAATGGTTCCATTCAATAATAGGATAGGTGGAGAAAAGGGAAGGGGGCAGTTTTTTCGAACCGCCCCCTTCTTGGTTTATTGCTGCAGGAGTATTATTCCTCGCCTTTCTGCATCTTGGCCTTCAGGGCTGCCAGTGCGTCCAGGTCGCCCAGTGTGGTGCTGGCTGCCTGATTCTGGATGACTTGTGTGTCGTCCTTGCGGGCAGTACGTCCGGCCTTCTTCTTCTCGGGACGGGCTTCGGTGCTGCGCTGCTCATCCTCGTAGATGCGGCTGTGCGAGAGGATTATGCGCTTGCTCTCCTTGTTGAACTCAATCACCTTGAAGGGCAGCTTCTCATTGAGCTGTGCGTGGCTGCCGTCTTCCTTAACCAAGTGTTTTGGAGTGGCAAAGCCTTCCACGCCGTATTCAAGCTGTACAACTGCACCCTTGTCGAGCATCTCGATGATGGTGCCTTCGTGTACGGAATCCTGGGTAAATACAGTTTCGAAAACGTCCCAGGGGTTCTCTTCCAGCTGCTTGTGGCCGAGGGATAAGCGACGGTTGTTCTTGTCGATTTCCATCACGACAACATCTATTTCGGCACCTATCTGAGTGAATTCGCTGGGGTGCTTAATCTTCTTAGTCCAACTGAGGTCGCTGATGTGGATGAGGCCGTCAACGCCTTCTTCAATCTCCACGAAGACGCCGAAGTTGGTGAAGTTGCGAACCTTAGCCACATGCTTGCTACCAATAGGATATTTGCTCTCGATGTCTTCCCAGGGGTCTTCCTTGAGCTGCTTGATGCCCAGCGACATCTTGCGCTCCTCGCGGTCAAGTGTCAGAATGACGGCTTCTACCTCATCGCCCACCTTCATGAAGTCCTGAGCGCTACGCAGGTGCTGGCTCCATGACATTTCTGATACGTGGATGAGGCCCTCTACGCCGGGAGCTATCTCGATGAATGCGCCATAGTCAGCCATTACGACAACCTTGCCCTTTACGTGGTCGCCAACCTTCAGGTTAGGATCCAGTGCTTCCCAAGGATGAGGAGTGAGCTGCTTCAGGCCCAGGGCGATGCGCTTTCTCTCGTTGTCGAAGTCGAGGATGACCACGTTGATCTTCTGGTCGAGTTCTACAACCTCCTTCGGGTCACTTACGCGGCCCCAAGAGAGGTCAGTGATGTGGATGAGGCCGTCAACACCGCCCAGGTCGATGAATACGCCGTAGCTGGTGATGTTCTTGACAACACCCTCGAGTACCTGGCCCTTCTCCAGCTTACTGATAATTTCTTTCTTCTGCTGTTCCAGCTCGGCCTCAATGAGTGCCTTGTGGCTGACTACGACGTTCTTGTAGTCCTGGTTAATCTTCACAATCTGGAACTCCATTGTCTTGCCTACGAAAATGTCGTAGTCGCGGATGGGCTTCACGTCAATCTGGCTGCCAGGCAGGAATGCCTCAATGCCAAATACGTCCACAATCATGCCGCCTTTGGTGCGGCACTTTACGTAGCCCTTCACGATTTCCTTGCTCTCCATTGCCTGGTTCACGCGGTCCCAAGAACGGCTTGCACGTGCTTTCTTGTGAGAGAGAATCAGTTGTCCCTTCTTGTCTTCCTGGTTCTCGATGTACACCTCTACAGTGTCGCCCACCTTCAGATCTGGGTTGTAGCGGAATTCGCTCATGGGAATGATACCGTCGCTCTTAAAGCCGATGTTCACTACGACTTCGCGCTTGTTCATTGAAATTACGGTACCGTCAACCACTTCGTGGTCACTTACTTTGTTGAGAGAACTTG
>CAMJQA010000058.1 GCA_946407895.1 uncultured Prevotellaceae bacterium | reverse complement strand
CATTGATTGTTGTTCATATATAAACTCTTCTATTGAAGTTCCAGAAAAAATCAGAGAGCAAGGTGATAATGCAATAAAAAGATATAGAATAGAAGAAAGAGAACGAAGGTCAAAACGATTAGAGAAATCGGAACTGATGTTTATGTTCCTTTCGCCTGAAAGACTATCGATTTTGGATTTTAGAGAGCGTCTCCGCAATATGCGTGACACAGGAGTCTATTTTGCTTATGGCGTTATAGATGAAGTACATTGTGTTTCAGAATGGGGGCACGATTTCCGTTTTTCGTATTTGCACCTTGGAAGGAATCTTTATAAGTATGTACTTCCAAAACAAGATGAAGGAGATGAGCGAAACAATCACATCCCACTGTTTGGACTGACAGCAACTGCATCGTTTGATGTCCTGGCAGATGTTGAACGAGAATTATCTGGCAATGGCGCATTCCCGCTCGACGCTGAAACCATTGTTAGGGAAGGTGACACAAACCGTTTTGAAATTCAATATAAGATAGAGCCCGTACCCATATCATTTAAACAAAAAAAGCAGGACGGCTCAATTAAGTTGGACAAATGGGCAATTTATGATACTAAAAAAGCATATCTGGATTCCCTAATATCTCAGATGCCAACTTATTTAAATGATTTGCTCACCCCAGATTCTATACAGACAATTACAAAAGGTTATACAGAAGGTCCAAGAGCAACAGACAGAGACTTGCAGTCTTTGGAAGTAACTGTTCCTGATGACTTTCTGTCTGTAGAACAAGATTATGAGTATGGAGGAATCGTTTTTTGCCCGCATAGAGATAAAACTGGCATTGCTGTATTTCCTAACCAAGAAAGAATAAATGAACTACATACAGAGACAAACGTTGGAACATTTGTTGGAAGCAACGGTGATGATGAAGAAAACAACAGGCAAGCACAAGGTTCGAACAGGGAAGAGGAGTCTTTCGCAAATCTGGAGTTGTTTAGAGACAATCGTATCCCATTGATGATAGCTACCAAGGCATTTGGAATGGGTATAGACAAACCTAATGTACGCTATACTATTAACCTGAACTACTCTAGTTCTTTGGAAAGTTTTGTACAAGAGGCTGGGCGTGCTGGACGTGACAGACGTATGGCCTTGTCAGTCATTATGCTCACTAAGTACAAAATCGCAAGGGTAAAGCGAGAATCTCCTTTTTATAAAGCGAACAAAGACAAATGGTATGATGTTTCAGACCTTGATGAATTGGCGAAAAAGAAAGGTATACCCATTGATGATTTTGAGATTTGTGATGAAACATCGGACCTTGTTAGGCTAAAGTGTAAGCAATGCGGTGATTCTTGTAAACGATTCGAAAAAAACTGTTGTTCTTATGGGTGCTCCAATTGTGACAAGCCACAGAAAGATGCAACATTCCAAAAATCTTGTAGCCTTAAATGTGAATATTTGGATAATTGTGAATTGGCAAAAATACCATCTGAAGACAGATGGGGGCATTTTGAACATCTTTCTGTATATAAAGAAAAATATCCATTCTTGACCAGCGAGAATTATGAATTCTTAAATGCTGATTATGAAACTGTGATGTTCTTCTACAACAATAACTTTAAAGGAGAGTACATCGAAAAGAAGGTTATGTACCAGTTGTTGAGTAAGAAAGAGATGGATGTGGCTATTTGTGATGATGGTAATGAAATTACAAATACGATTAACGGTTTCCTAACTACACTTCAAAATGTAAATGTGGGCAAGAGGGTTATTTCATATATTTCGTATGCAGGTGAATATGCGGATATTGCAAAAGCAATTTACCGAATGTGCTGCATAGAATTGATTGATGACTTCACTCAAGATTATAATAGCAAAAGATTTAGAATCGTATCACAAAAGAAGTCTGATGGTAGCTATTACAAGGCTTTAGAGAAATACCTCACCAGATATTACACTCCAGAAAGAGCGGCTGAGATTATTGAGGAGGTACCAACCTACAAAGGAGATAACGAGATTCACAAATGCCTTGGCTATCTGACCCACTTTATTTACGAGAAAATCGCAGTAAAGAGGAAACGTGCCATCGATGATATGTTTTCTTTCTGTGTTCATGGAGTAGATGAACGTAGAGATTGGAAAGCAATAAATGAAGACCTAAAAGATGACTTGTTTTTCTATTTCAATTCGAAGTATGCCAGAAGAGGTTATGTTACCGAATCGAATGAGAATTACTCTCTTATAGATGAGACTGACGATGGAAAGTTTTCGTCGCCAGAGATATTGTTCAAATACATGAAGGTTGTAGACAATGAATGGATTGCAAAAAACTCAGAAGCAGGTTCAACTCAAATAGATAATGCCAAACATCTTTATGGCGCTGTCCGATTGATAAGACGCTCTTTGACTGATCAGAATCCAGCAATTGATCTGCTTGGTTGTTTCTGCTTGATGTTTTTAGGTACTAACAACAATCAAGTCTTACAAGACGAACTAGAAGAATTCTATGTTTCAGGTATGATTGAATTCTACGAACGAAGTAACCGTCAGGGCTTTTGGAAAGAAATCTTTGACAAATTCAACAATGACCCGAATGTGTCAAACTTCTTTAGGGACAATGGTGGACTATTGAAATCTCTCGCTGCTTTAGAAATACATAAATTGGAACTGTCGAAAATAAAGAATAAGTACTTACAATAATGGAAGAAAGAATTAACCAAGCATTAGTGCAACTTGAAAGCGATTTACAGAGCCTACAATCTGCAAAAGAACAAGTTGAAAAAACAGTTGGAGCAAGCGTTGAACTACAGAAGACCGTTGGCGAATACGTTGTTTCCGTCAAGAATCTGTGTGTCACGTTGAAAGCATGGGAAAATAATCTAAAGACAAGAGAGTCGTCATTAGGTCAAGATGTGGAGTCTTCAATTGCAGCTATTGAGCGGACCTGTTCCACTCTCATTACAGCATTTAATACAAATGTTGATCAAGCAACGACTACTTTCCAAACGGGGACTAAAACTGTGCTTGAAAACTTTATTGATGAAAACAACAAACTAACAGAGCAAGTTGAATCCTTGAATGATTTGCGGGAGCAAATAAAAAAGGCAACTGAAGATATTCAGCTCCTCAAAGATTCTCTGTCTCAAATATCCAAGGATTTAAAGGAATCACAGGACGAACAAGATGAGGCTCTTAACGGTATTTTGCAGAAAGTGACGAATTTGCCTTTGCAAGTTCATGAAGAATCGCTATCTGTGATTCAAACAATATCTAACTCAGAAAAAACTGTTGTAAATTCAGTTAACATTACAATATCAAAAGCGGATGAAATAATTGTATCAATAAAGGGGCTAGCATCCAATTTGGATGGACTTAACAC
Source organism: uncultured Prevotellaceae bacterium (assembly GCA_946407895.1). Lineage (GTDB taxonomy): Bacteria > Bacteroidota > Bacteroidia > Bacteroidales > Bacteroidaceae > Physcousia. The sequence goes on along the minus strand of CAMJQA010000058.1, from coordinate 22,761 downwards.
CTTATGTCAGAACATCAATTCTTCTATTATCTCTTCCACAACAAATCTGACTAACGTCATAACAGGAGCAAAGGATGATGTAACCAATAAACTCACTTCAGAGGTTGGAAAACTAGAAACAGACATCACAAACTTAAAGTCATTATGTGAAGGCATAAGTACATCCATAGAGACTTTGTCTGGACAAACACTACCTATTTTGAATTCGTTGAAAACGAATGAACAGTATCACTTTAATGCTATTACTAAACAACTAGAAGAACAGGAAAAACGACTTAACACAGAATTCGACGTTGTGAGGAAACAGAATAAGATATTCTCTTTTATCATCATAGTATTGCTTGCGGTCATCATGGGCCTGTTTGTGTTCTATAAATAGACATCGGATTATGGAGAATTTCCTGATAAGCGAAGCCATAGGCGATATAGCAGGGAGTGCGTACGAAGGACGGACGCACCGAGTGAAGGATTATAATAAGGTGAAGATGTTCAGCTCAAGAGCCCACTTCACAGATGATACTGTGTTGACGTTTGCCTGTGCAGAGGCTTTCATTGACAATCTAGATATGACTATGAACCTCTGGAAGTGTGCCAATGAGCATCGACATGCTGGGTTTGGCAGCAAGTTCAAACTCTGGATGGCCAGTCATTATCCTAAACCCTACGGAAGTCGTGGCAATGGCTCTGCAATGCGATGCTCTTCAGCAGGATGGCTTGCCCAAACGGAAGAAGAGTGCATTCGTATGGCTCATAAAACGGCAGCCCCCACGCACAATCACCCAGAAGGTTTTAAGGGTGCGGAAACCACGGCTCTTACCATTTTTCATCTGAAAAAAGGTAAAGACAAGGACTTCATTCGTGAGCAAATCCTTGATAAATACTATCCAGATTGGTCAAACATGAAGTATGCAGATTTCCATGACACGTACACATTTAACTCTACATGTGCAGGAACCGTAGGCCCTGCAATCATTTGCTTTCTGGAGTCGGAAGATTATGTTGATTGCATCAAACTTGCAATCTCTCTTGGTGGTGATGCAGATACCCTCGCTGCCATTGCAGGCCCAATGGCATACGCCTATTACAAGAAGATGCCAGATACTCTTGTCTATCAGGCGATGAAGAAATTACCTGATTGGATGGTAGATATAAGTCGACGGTTTGATGAAAAAGTATCTACTCATATTCCAGACATACTTTAGCCATACTCTAGCCTGCTTCTAGGCTTACTCATGAGTATGCTTGGAAGGAGTATAGAAGCAGGATTGAAGGAGCCACAAAGCAGGCTGACAGGAGAGGTTGAAACTGCAATAACACAACGAATAAAAGCGTTATTGAAATCAAGGAATACGAGATATGACGAAAGAAGAGAAAATGAGCAAGAAAATATTTAAATACGCAATCAGAATAATATTGGGTCTCCTTGCTTTGTTTTGGGGTCTTGCTACTTGGGCCGTTTTAACTCCAATGGAAGAATGTCCTTGTGAAGGAGAGCAAGATGCAATGGTTGCAACGGCATACGCGCTTATTGCCGTTGTTTCGCTAATCGCCTTCTGTTTCGCATGGTATAGAACCAGAAACTGGTGAAATGGAGAAGGAAAGGATAAATAATCAATTCAACATTCGGATGTTAATAAACGAACACGAATCTCTCAAATCGACACGTATTTTGTTATGTTGAGCAGGTATGAAACGAATGCATCTGGAGATGCAGCTAATCTCTCGGATTAACATGCTGATCACATTCGTGCCGCTCGGCTATGCCACTTGGTTTGTCGAAAAACGTCAGAAACCTTAATAAGCAATAATGGGAAAGAAGAACCACAAGAAGAAAAAGTCTATGACAAAGAGAATATTTGCTTATGCATTTATATTGACACTTCTGTTTTTGGGGTGGTATATCTGCTGGCCGCGGGTTATGAGATATGTGACGTTGCATAAAGCAAGGAACATACCATCGAAGATGTACGACAGCAAGTTTGCTGATATGAATCCTTTACAACTGGCGGCGGCAAAACGATATGGCATCAACCCCATTGATGACAGGACTTTTGATTTCGAAGGTTACCCTCGCCTTACTGAAATCAAGAGATGCGAGGCGTATAGCATTGATGATTTGACTCATTCTGTACCTTACCTCACACCTGCTGCTGCACAGCTGCTGAAGGAGATAGGAGAGGATTTTCAGGCTCATGCATTAGAGGAAGGAATGTCAAAATGCAGAATTGTCGTAACCTCTGTATTGAGGACAAAAGAGGATGTGCGCCGACTGAAAAAAGTAAATGGGAATGCATCTGATAATTCCGCACATTGCTATGGAACTACATTTGACATTTCCTATTACAGGTTCCAGACCTGTGGAAGGGTGCCCTGGGATGTGTATGATGACAGGTTAGTAGAGATTCTTGCTGATGTGCTAACGGAAAAGCGTAAAGATGGGCTGTGCTACGTCCGCTTTGAGAAGAAGCAACACTGTTTTCATATCACCAGCCGGAGATAATGGAAAACTCCTATATAGCTAATCAATGTAATGGCTCGAGCCAAAACGTGGATTGGCTCGAGCCATTTTGCGATTTGGCTCGAGCCAGATAATAGGAGATGTTTCTAACGCATCAATTTGCGGTTCGCGAATTGCAAATTCGTGTTATAAAAGTCTTATAATCTTGCAAATTTTGTTTTCGGGCAAAATTATTGCCAACTCAAGCGGTTGAATGAGTGAGCTCAAGCGGTTGCGGTAATCGCACTTTCTTACAGACAGTACTCTTAATCGCATTCGTGTCTATACTCTACAGTTCATAGAAAATGCTGAATACTGATGCTTATGTGTAAAATTTACGCAAAAAAGTTTGGTGGATTGAAATAAAAGCTATACATTTGCGTAAAAAATAAGCGAGATATGAAAGATAAGATGAAAAAAATTGTTGTGATGGGAGGGAGTTTTAACCCTCCCACCATGGCACACTACAAGCTGATGAAGGAGGCTGTCGATGCTCTTGAAGCAGCAGTTGGCTTCTTTGTCCCTGTGAGTGATGCCTATCTGAAACGAAAAATGCGTCATAGCCATCCGCCAGTGGTCCTGTCACCAGAGTTGCGTGTAAAGATGCTTCAGACGATGTGTACAGACAGCCAGATGGCTGTATGTGAAAAGGAAATTGGAACCATTGAACCAAGAACGATGCCGACACTGATGGCTCTTCAGGAAGATTATCCTGATGCTGAGCTGTACTTCCTGATGGGTGCCGACAAAATGGACTTGTTGGCTCACCTGACAGAGAGAAGGGAATTCCTGGAGGCATTCAAAGTCGTTCTTTATTCAAGGGAGAACAGCGCACTTGAACAGACGTTGAAAAACGATGCAGTGCTTTCGGGCTATCAGGATCGCATCGTTATACTGCCTCAGCCTGATGGAACTGAAGGTGTTAGTTCTTCACTCGCCAGAGAGAGAATGCTGAATGGCGAGACATGTCGGGAGTTGTTATGTCCTGGAGTATGGGAATTGTTCAAAGATTTCACTCCGGCAGACTTCCCGGACACCATCAATAGTTTCAAAGGCGAGTATGCCTTCCTGGGCAATCGTTTCCCCTGCAGGTTTGCCTGGGATGGTTTGACATATGGCAGTGTTGAGGCCGCATTTCAGGCTTCCAAATGTACGGATGAAGCAGAACGTAAGGTTTATGCCAGTTGTTTGGCCGACAAGGCTGCATTAAGAGGGAGAGAACAGGTTCCATACCCTGGTTGGGAAGAGGAACGTCTTGACATCATGGAATCTATCCAGCAGGCTAAGTATGAACAAAACACTGAACTAATGAGAAAGTTGGCTGACACGGGTAACCGCATCCTAATAAACGGAAACAGCAAACAAGATACGTTTTGGGGCGTGGATCTGTACAGTTGGCAGGGAGAGAATAATTTAGGCAAATTGATTATGAAAATCAGAGAAAAGGAGATATCAAAATGAAGTACACAATTGAAAGAATCAAAGACATCGCACGTCGGAATCCCGACATACCAGTGATTTATTTTTGGGGACACACACCTAATCCCAAGAAGATAACAGCTGCCTGCTTCAGTCAGTGGTATGACTGCTACTTTGAGGTTGAAGGAGTGCGATACCATACGACAGAACAGTATATGATGGCCAGCAAGGCACGCTTGTTTGGCGATGAGGAGGTCTTCCAGGAAATCATGGCGGCAGAAATCCCCTTCGACTACAAGAAGCTGGGAAGAAAGGTTCGTGGCTTCAGTCCAGAGCCTTGGGACGCCCGTAAGTATGACATAGTGGTGGAAGGCAACAAGGCCAAGTTCGGGCAGAACCCAGCTATCAGGGAGTTCCTGCTCTCCACAGGCGATGCCCTCATAGCCGAGGCCAGCCCCTACGACAACATCTGGGGCATAGCCCTTGACAGGGAAACGGCACTGAAGTGCACCGTAGAACAGTGGCAGGGAGAAAACTTGCTGGGATGTGCCTTGATGGATGTCAGAGATTGGCTAAAAGAAGTGAAAAGTGAAGAATGAAAAGTGAAAAATAAAATGGAAACAAAGAAAGGTGTTTATACGTATGAGTATCCACGTCCGGCAGTAACGACGGACTGTGTGATATTCGGATATGATGTGAAAGAAGGGCTGTCAGTGCTTCTCATAGAAAGGGGTATTGAACCCTATAAGGGGCGCTGGGCCTTCCCTGGCGGATTCCTGAAGATGGACGAGACTACAGAGGCAGGTGCACTTCGTGAACTGAAGGAGGAGACTGAGTTTGATGTGGAGAGAGGCTTCCTAGAACAGTTGGGCTGTTTCTCAGATGTTGACCGGGATCCCCGTGGGCGGGTCATTACCATTGCCTACTATGCATTGGTGCAGAAAGGAGACGTGAAAGGCGGTGATGATGCAAAGAATGCACAATGGTTTCCCATTGGCGAGATGCCACAGTTGGCATTCGACCACGAGAAGATTTTCCGCATGGCTCTGAAACGGCTGAAGGAGCAGATACACTTCCAGCCCATCGGTTTCGAACTGCTGCCCGATGTCTTCACCATGTCACAACTTCAAGCACTGTACGAGGCCATTCTGGAAGTCCACTTCGACCGCAGGAACTTCGCCAACAAGATGCTGAAGCTGGGCATCCTGGAAGAGACTGGTGACCGCCCGAAAGATGCTGCGAGAACAGTTCCCGTTCACTACAGGTTCAGTCTTGATAAATACAAGGAAATGAAATCAAAAGGATTCAGATTGGAATTTTAGTACACGTCGAACACAGAGCCCGAAATATTTGATAGGATTAAAACAGAATGAATATGTACAACAGAGAATTTACACCCGACAGAATCACAGAGCTGAAGCAGAATGAGATTTTCGTTTTCGGCAGCAACCTGGCTGGTGCTCATGGCGGCGGTGCTGCCCGCCTTGCCTATAACCGTTTCGGTGCGGTATGGGGGCAAGGGGTTGGTCTGCAGGGCCAGAGCTATGCCATACCAACTATGCAGGGTGGGGTAGAGACCATCAAGCCCTACGTGGATGAGTTCATTCGCTTTGCAGAGACTCGTTCAGACCTAAAGTTCTATGTAACGCAGATTGGTTGTGGTATTGCAGGATTCAAGGTCGGGGAGATTGCGCCATTGTTCCAAGCAGCTATAGAGGTGGAGAATATCATCTTGCCACAGACTTTTGTGGAAGTACTGTGCAGTGTAGTGGATTAATTATGTGCTCTCATATTTCCTATAGAAGGGATATCACATTGAAATGGCGGAGGGCATTGAGGATTCCCCCATCATCCACAGAGGATGTTACGTAGTCAGCCTGTTGCTTCAGCTCGTCAATGGCATTGCCCATGGCTATGCCTATGCCTGCCTGAAGAATCATTGACGTGTCATTTCCCCCATCGCCAAAGGCAATTGTATGACTGGGGTCAAATCCCTCATGACGTGCCATTGCCAAGATACCCTTACCCTTGTCGGCACCATTCGCCGTGATGTCAGTGAACTCAGGGTGCCAACGACCTGATACGCATTGAGGTATTCGGGCCATCAGATCAGGCTCGTAGCCGGAAGGAATGAACGGAGTCAACTGGAGTATCTCCTGCTTCATCACCACTTCCAAAGGCGCGGCTTTGTCGAATTCCCTGACAGCCAGCATCTGGTGAAAAATACGGTTCACATCGCCGGTGGGGTCAAGAACGGCTACATCCTTGCGCCCTACGACTATCAAGCTATACCCCTTTCTCTTGGCGTCCTCAACACAAATCATGACATCCTCCATGGGGATAGGCTGACAGCATACAATTTCGTCACCCACGAAACACAGAGCACCATTGGACGTTACAAAACCGTCAATCAGGTGCTCAATGGGGCCAAGATTGTTGATGATAATGGGAGGACGCCCCGTGGCGATATAGACACGTGAGCCATTGGCCTTTGCCTGTGTTAGCGCGAGAATAGTATCTGATGGAATCTTGTGAGTCTGAAAGCTCACAAGCGTACCGTCTATATCGAAAAACAATGCGTATGGGTTCCTCATATAGCCCAATCCAGTTCCTTCATGTAAAAACGGGGATTCAGGCTTTCAGATGCTCACACTCACTGACCCACCCGGCGGCACTGGCATCACTTGGCATTCTCCAGTCGCCACGCGGGCTTAGGCTGCAACTGCCTACCTTGGGACCGTCGGGCATACAGGAACGCTTGAACTGCTGCTGGATGAACCTGCGGCAGAATGTGGTGAGCCACTTCTTGATGGTCTCGTCATCGTATGTGCCTGCGAAAGCACGACGGGCCAGCTCATATATCTTTGACGGACGGAAACCCCATCGCAGAATATAGTACAGGTAAAAGTCATGCAGTTCATAAGGTCCCACGAGGTCTTCGGTCTTCTGTGTGATATTACCCTTCTCGTCAGCAGGAATCAACTCAGGACTGATAGGCGTATTGGCTATATCAAGGAGTGTGAGCCTGGTGCTTTCATCCTCGGTCTGCGAGGCCACCCATTCCACCAGATGCCTGACCAAGGTCTTTGGCACGGAGGCGTTTACCCCATACATGCTCATGTGGTCGCCGTTATAGGTGCACCAGCCCAGTGCAAGCTCGCTGAGGTCACCCGTACCAACCACTATACCGTTCATCTGGTTGGCTGCATCCATCAGTATTTGTGTGCGCTCGCGTGCCTGGCTGTTCTCGTAGGTCACATCGTGATGTGTAATGTCATGACCCAAATCCTGGAAGTGCTGTATGCAGGCATCCTTGATTGATATCTCGCGAATAGTGATGCCCAGTAGCTTCATCAGGTTGACGGCATTCGTATAGGTACGGTCCGTAGTTCCGAAACCGGGCATGGTAATGCCAACTACGCCACGACGGTTCAGGCCAAGGATATCGAACGTGCGCACACAGACAAGCAGGGCCAGTGTGCTGTCCAGACCTCCGCTGATGCCTACAACAGCCGTCTGAGCACCAGTATGACGTATCCGTTGGGCAAGACCCTGGGACTGTATGTCGAAAATCTCCCTACACCGTATGTCAAGGTCGGGACCTTCGGGTACAAAGGGGTGGGGATTTACAGGACGGGTGATGTCGAAGGACTTCTGTTCAACATTCTCGGTGGGCACGCAATATGGAGCCTCGTTACTGTACTGGGCAGCATTGGCAGCAAACGTTGTATTAAGCCGCCGGCTTGACCGCAGCCTTTCCACATCAATCTCCGTGATGATCAGTTGTTCCTCCAGCTGGAAACGCCTGGCCTCGGCAAGCAGGTGGCCATTCTCGTAGATGAGGGCCTTCCCACCGAAGACAACATCCTGGGTGCTCTCGCCTGAACCACAGCTGCTGAATACGTAGCCGCAGTGGCACCGTGCACTCTGCTGGGAGAGCAGGTTGGTCAGATAGGTGTACTTATCAACCAAATCATTGTCTGCACTGAGGTTGAAGATGATTTCTGCGCCCATCAGTGTGAGTGTACTGGAGGGAGGAACAGGGGCCCACACATCCTCGCATATCTCCACGCCAAACGTGCAGGATGGCGTCTGGAAAAGGGTGCGGCGACGTATGGGCACCTGTTGTCCGCAAAGGAGGATGCTACCCTCGGGCACATCATTGCCGCTGACGAACCACCGTTTCTCATAGAACTCCTGGTAGTTTGGCAGGTATGTCTTTGGCACAATGCCGAGGATACGTCCCCGCTGGATGACAATAGCACAGTTCAGAAGTGCACCCTGATAGGATACGGGCATCCCCACAATAGTGATGATGTCAAGCGAACGCGTGACATTCATAAGCTGCAGCAAAGCCATCTCTGCATTATCCAACAGCAGCTGCTGGTGAAAGAGATCCTGACAACTATAGGATGTGAGGGACAGCTCGGGGAAACAGATGACTTCAGCACCTTTACCCTCGGCTTGCAGAATGAGATTTTCAATCTGAGCTACATTAAACTCACAATCGGCCACCCGTACCTGTGGAATGGCGGATGCTATCTTTACAAAACCGTGATTCATGAACTTTAATCTTTGAACTTTAAGCCTTTAACTTTAAGGCTTGCTCTTGGCTCTGCCGCTTCGCTTGTCGAAGTGCTTTGAACCTTTATCTGACAATTATTTTATAAACCCTACGCTACGCTTTACGAAACGTGTAAGAGCCTCGCCACGCAGCATGCCGTTCTGGAGCAATGCCAGGTCAATGAGCTGATGAACGCGTTCGTTGTCCTTGCCATAAGCAGCCAGGATGTCGTTCTTCTTCTGCTGTTCTGCCTGTATGTCCTCGCCGCATTTCTTCAGGTCGTCTTTTTCTTCCTGTGTAATGTCCTCAGGCTTCTTCTTGTCCTGCTCCTGACGCAGTACAGCCTGACGGGCACCCAGTCCCTTCAGCTCAGACTCGATTGGCTTCAGCTGCTCAGCCGTAGCAGACTCGCTGTCAGCAAGGACAGCCTGAATGAGCGGTGCATCACTGTTGAGCACAAGGTTATACATATCGGGCATGTCGCCATAGAAACTCATACCAGCCTGTATGCGCGACATCTCCTTCATGCGCCGCATATACTCGCTCTGGGTTATCATCACGGGCAGCTGGTCGGCACCCAAGGCCTGGACCTCTACGTTGAACTCCGTCTTGTCGGTCTTGGGCATCTGGCTACGGAAGATGGCCGACAGCTTGTCGCCCCGCTCAGCCTCGAGCAGGTTGCGCTTCGTTTCTTCCTTCTGAATCAGACGGTCTATGACATCGGCATCTACACGAGTAAAAGTACTCTTCTCCAACTTGCGTTCGAGCATGCCCATGAGCGGTGTGTCGAGCTGACCGTCCATAAGGAGTACGCTATAGCCCTTATTCTTGGCTGCTTCAATATAGGTGTACTGTGCATCGGGATCGTTGGCATAGAGATATACCAACTGGCCATCCTTGTTGGTCTGATTTTCTTTTATGAGGTCTTTATACTCGTCGAGAGTGAAGTGCTTGCCTTCAGTGTCTTTAAGGAGGAAGTATGCCTTTGCCTTATCGTAGTAGTCCTCCTGAGTGAGCAGACCGTAATGGATGAAGATTTTGATGTCGTCCCATTTCTTTTCGAAGTCGGGACGGTCGCTCTTGAAGATGCTGGCCAGGCGGTCGCTAACCTTCTTGGTGATGTAGCCGCTTATCTTCTTGACGTTAGCATCGCTCTGCAGGTAGCTGCGGCTCACGTTCAGAGGTATGTCGGGACTGTCGATAACGCCGTGCAACAGGGTCAGGAATTCGGGTACGATACCGTCCACCGAGTCGGTTACGAAGACCTGGTTGCAATAAAGCTGTATCTTGTTGCGCTGCATCTCAATGTTGTTCTTAATCTTCGGGAAATAGAGGATACCCGTCAGGTTAAAGGGGTAGTCCACGTTAAGGTGAATCCAGAAGAGTGGTTCGTCGGACATGGGGAAGAGGTGCCGGTAGAACTCCTTGTAGTCCTCATCCTTCAGGTCGGCAGGTTTCTTGGTCCAGAGTGGTTCTACGCTGTTTATGATGTTGTCTTCGTCGGTATCCACCTGCTTGCCGTCCTTCCATTCGGTCTTCTTGCCAAATGCTATGGGAACAGGCAGGAAGTGGCAGTACTTGCGCAGCAGATCCTCCATCTTGTTCTTCTCGAGGAATTCCTGGCAGTCATCATCAATGTGCATCACAATGTCGGTGCCACGATCAGCCTTTTCCACCTCCTCAATGGTGAACGAAGGGCTTCCGTCGCATGACCACTTTACGGCCTGTGCACCTTCCTGGTAGCTGCGCGTGATAATGTCCACCTGCTTGCTCACCATAAAGCTGCTGTAGAAACCCAGTCCGAAATGTCCGATGATGGCATTGGCCTCGTCCTTATACTTGTCAAGGAAATCGTTGGCACCGGAGAAGGCAATCTGGTTGATATACTTCTCAATCTCATCGGCCGTCATGCCTATGCCGCGGTCGCTTACGGTAATGGTCTTGGCATCCTTGTCGATGGAGACGGTGACCTTCAGCTCGCCCATCTCGCCCTGGAAATCGCCTTTTCCGGCCAGGGTCTTCAGTTTTTGTGTGGCGTCAACAGCATTGCTGACTATTTCGCGGATGAATATCTCGTGATCGCTGTAGAGAAACTTTTTGATAACGGGGAAGATGTTCTCAGTAGTAACCCCAATGTTTCCTTGTTTCATATCTTTTTATATGTTATGACTTATCTTTTTTAGTTGCTAAATGCCTTACATAAGCTATTCCCCGTCCTGAATGGTTATAACCAGTGTCTCACCCGCTTTGTCGGTCGGTGCATCTGCCTTCAGGGTAGAGTGGGGCGGAACGTCGCCCATCAACACTTCGCAGAGCGGGTCTTCGAGCATATTCTGGATGGCTCGCTTAAGTGGACGTGCACCAAACTGTACATCGTAGCCCTTCTGTCCCAACAGCGACTTGGCCTCGGGAGTGACCACAAGATTGAAGTCCAGTGCCTCCATACGACGGGTCAGGGGTGCCAGTTCAACATCCACTATCTTCATGATGGCCTCCTGGTCGAGCTGGTCGAAATAGATGATGTTATCAAGGCGGTTCAGGAATTCGGGCGCGAACTGCTTCTTCAGCGCCTTCTTTACGATATCGCGGCTTAGGGCCTTGTCTTTTCCTGCGTTGACTACGCTTTGGAACCCTACGCCATTGCCAAACTCACGTATCTGGCGAGTGCCACAGTTGCTTGTCATGACAACAATAGTATTCTTGAAGTCTATCGTCGTTCCGTTGCCGTCAGTGAGGCGTCCTTCGTCCATTACCTGCAAAAGGATGTTGAAGACATCGGGGTGAGCCTTCTCTATCTCGTCAAGAAGCACGATGGAATAGGGCTTGCGGCGTACTTTCTCGGTGAGCTGACCACCCTCTTCATAGCCCACATAGCCTGGAGGCGCACCCATCATACGGCTAACGGTATGCTTCTCCATATACTCGCTCATGTCAATGCGGATGATGGCATCGGCACTACCGAAAAGCTCCTCGGCAAGACACTTTGTCAGGTACGTTTTTCCAACACCTGTGGGTCCTACGAACATAAATGTGCCAATAGGCCGCTTGGGATCTTTCAGTCCTACACGGCTTCGCTGAATGGCCTTCACCAGTTTCTCTATGGCATCATCCTGACCTATCACGCTCTTCTGTAGTGCCCCCTTGAGCCCGCGTAAGCGCTCATTCTCCTCCTGGCCCAACTTGGTCACGGGAATACCGGTCATCATGCTGACTACATGAGCAACGATATTCTCGTCCACTATGGTTCTCTCATCACTTAAAGTTGACTCCCATTCTGCCTGGGCCTGTTGAAGCTCTTCCTCTGCCTTGCTGATCTGATCGCGCAAGTCAGCAGCCAGCTCAAAGTTCTGACGCTTGACGGCATCGTTCTTCAGGTCTTGAAGCTCAATGATACGTTTCTCCAGCTGCTCAACCTTGGGCGATACGGGTATTTCCTGTATATGGATACGGCTTCCGGCTTCGTCCATAGCATCGATAGCTTTGTCCGGGAAACTGCGGTCGGTTATATACCGCTCCGTTAGGCTTACGCATGCCTGCAATGCCTCGGGCGTATAGCTTACATGATGATGCTCCTCATAACGTCCCTTCAGGTTCATGAGTATCTGCAAGGTCTCCTCAGCAGTAGTTGGTTCTACCAGTACCTTTTGGAAACGACGCTCCAAGGCTCCGTCCTTTTCAATGCTCTTGCGATACTCGTCGATTGTCGTTGCACCGACACACTGAATCTCGCCTCGTGAGAGGGCTGGCTTCAGCATATTGGCTGCATCCATCGTACCGGCAGCACTGCCAGCACCAACTATGGTGTGAATCTCATCAATGAAAATGATGATGTTGGGATTCTTCTGCAACTCATTCAGGATAGAACGTATTCTCTCCTCAAACTGGCCACGATACTTCGTACCCGCCACCACGCTGGCCATATCCAGGACAATGACGCGCTTATCCCACAGAATACGGCTTATGCGGTGTTGTATGATACGGATGGCCAGCCCTTCAACAATTGCGCTCTTGCCTACACCAGGTTGTCCAATGAGGATGGGGTTGTTCTTCTTCCGACGGCTCAGGATTTGGGCTACCCGCTCGATTTCCTTTTCACGTCCTATAACCGGATCCAACAGTCCCTCGGCAGCAGCTTTCGTCAGGTCTAAGCCAAAATTATCCAGCACGGGGGTCTTACCGCCCGTTTTTTTCATTTGTGCCGTTTGTGTGACACTTTGACCGCTTCCGCCTGCCATAGCTGTCATACCGTCATCCTCCTCGTCATCATAGCCGTCTTCATCCTCACCATTATAAGCGGTATTGTTGTTCGCCTCAATTTTAGGACGGGTAGCCTCGGCCAAATCCTGGTAGGTGATATTCATACGTTCCAGAATGAAGCTGGCATCATTGTCGCTCGCCTTCATGATGGCCAACAAAATATGTTCAGTATCAATGACGTCCGACTGCATCAGGCGAGCTTCAAGCACACAAAGCCTCATTATACGGCTGGCCTTGACATCGAAGTTCAGATCATTCTGGTTGGGCGGGATTAAAACCTGATGCTGGCGGGCACTTTGCTCGAGTTCCTGCTTGAGCAGGGGAAGGTCGGGCTGAAGCTGCTTGAGAATATTCCTGGCATGATTTTCACTGTGCCGCAGTATGCCAAGAAGCAAATGGACGGGCGTCACACAATCATTGTGCAAACGTTCTGCCTCTTCCTTGCTGAAACTCAGCACATAGGTCATATCGGGTGAAAACTTTGTAGTCATCTTGTATATATTATAATATGTAGTCTAAATTATCATAATTCATAAACCCTATGTAACAAAAACCATGCCAGAATATCACTATGACATTATTTTTCCTCTAACGTAGGTACTGATTGCTTATTGCGAAGCACCTCCAACGCTTTCAGTACGGTTGGGTCATCCTCGTTGAGGAACTGTATATAGTCCTGCATTTCGCGGGCATTATAAATGATGCTGCCATATATGTTGCGTTCAAAGAGTCGACGACTCTTCTGCAACATCAGGTTGCGACGCCGTAACTGGTGCTTCTCGCCAAACTGAGCAAAGCGCTCTATAAGGTTCTGCTGACGCAGATAAGCCTCCAGGGCCTGCATCGACTTGAAGGAAGTCAGTTTTTCACGATTCTCGTCGGTATAGGCGAAAGCAAACTGATGGGTAAGGCCGGTGAAGACAGCCTCGCGAAAGTATGAGGTTACGCCTGTTGTGTCTTCCGGAATAAAGATATCGGGCATAATGCCGCCACCGCCATAAACAGTACGGCCTATGCTTGTCTTGTACTCGGGACCGTTCTGGTGAATACTGTCAACCGAGAAGGCTTCGCCACGCTCATAGCGGGCCAGCAGCTCGTTCTCATATTCCTCGCCATGTCCTTTCTCGTAAGGTTTTTGTATGCATCTGCCACTTGGAGTATAGTAACGTGCCACAGTAAGTCGCACAACACTGCCGTCCTGGAAATCCATGGGCTGCTGCACAAGCCCCTTGCCGAACGTACGCCGGCCAATGATGGTGCCTCGGTCATTATCCTGAATTGCTCCGGCAAAAATTTCACTGGCGCTGGCACTGACTTCATCCACGAGAACCACGATAGGCAAGTTCTGGAATGAGCCCCGACCATCGCTGTGAAACTCCTCGCGCTTGCTCTTTCTGCCTTCGGTATAGACAATAAGGCGATTGCGGGGCAAGAACTCATTGACCATCTGAATGGCTATGTGCATATAACCACCAAGATTACCGCGTAAGTCGATAATAAGGTCCTTCATCTGCTGCACATGCAATTCGGCAAGTGCTATGAGCATCTCGGCATAGGTCTGCTCACCGAAATTCTTTACACGGATATAACCTGTTTCATTGTCGACCATATACGAGGCATCAATGCTGACTTTGGGGATGTCGCCACGAACAACGTGGAAATAAATCAGCTCGGGGGTGCCGTGACGCTTGATACCCAGCTTGACGCGTGTGCCCTTAGGCCCTTTCAGATGTTTCATCACATCGGTATTCTTCATGGCCACGAGACTGGTGGTGTCAGCTGTTATGATACGGTCACCAGCCAGAATACCCACTTTTTCGGCAGGGCCGTTTTTGATGACCGACATCACATTGACCGTATCACGCTCCATAACGAAGCTTACACCTATTCCGCTGAACGACCCTTTAAGGTCCTCGGATGCCTCTTCTGCCTCTGAAGCACCGATGTATTTGCTATGAGGGTCCAACTCATTCACAATCTGTGGCATAGCATTCTCCACAAGATCATTGATATTCACAGTATCCACATAGGAATTGTCTATGAGTTGCAAGAGATAGTTCAGTTTGTTTGAACCTGTGTTGATAAAGTTTACCCTGCTTCCGGAAAAATGGTCGGAATAAAACATACCGAGGAGTATGCCGCCTATGACACACAGCGCTAATAGCAGGGGAATAAAACGGGATTTGTTGTTCATATTGGAAATGTACAAATGTTCATGATTCTAAATTAGGATTACAGGGACAGGTGAATGACCTCGATGCCAGCCATGCGCAGCAGGTCGGCTCCATCAGTAAGCCGGTACTCGCGAGCATAGATGACGCGCTTTATTCCTGCCTGGATGATGAGCTTGGAGCATTCGATACAAGGCGCATCGGTGACGTATAGTGTGCTGCCCTCACTGTTGTTGCCACTACGTGCAATTTTCGTGATGGCATTAGCTTCGGCATGCAGGACATAGGGTTTTGTTACGTTATTGTCATCTTCGCAAATATTCTCGAAACCCGAAGGTGTTCCGTTGTAGCCGTCGCTGATTATCATCTTGTCCTTGACAATCAATGCACCGACTTGCCTGCGCTTGCAATAGCTGTTCTCGCTCCATATCTGCGCCATGCGCAAGTACCGCATATCTAAATCTTCTTTCTTGCCCATATCATATTTTTTTATTTTAGGATTTCATTTCTTTTCAACAATGCATCAATGGAAGGTTCCTTGCCCCTGAAACGGCGATAGAGGGCCATAGGTGGCTCAGTGCCTCCGCGCGAGAGGACGTCATTGCGGAACCGCCCTGCTGTCTCGCGGTCGAAAATACCCCGTTCCTGGAACAGGGAGAAAGCATCGGCATCCAATACCTCTGCCCACTTATAGCTGTAGTAACCGGCTGAATAGCCTCCGCTCATGATGTGTGAGAACTGTACGCTCATGCACGTTTTTTCGGGCACAGGGAGCAACTGAGTGCGTTTACCTATCTTATGCTCGAAGGTCAGGATGTCTTCATCGAAGGGATTTTCCGTGGTGTAATAGGCCATGTCCAGCAAACAGAAACTGAGTTGCCTCAGGCAGGCATATCCGCACAGGAAGTTGCGGCTCCGACGTACCTTCTCAATCAGTTCTGTGGGCAGAACCTCACCAGTTTGATAATGGCGTGCAAAGGTAGTCAGGAACTCAGGTTCCGTAACGTAGTTCTCCATGAACTGCGAAGGCAACTCAACGAAGTCCCAATAGACATTTGTACCGCTGAGAGCCTCAAAATGGACTTTCGAGAATATACCGTGCAGAGCGTGGCCAAACTCGTGAAGGAAGGTCTCAACCTCACTGAGCGTGAGCAGTGATGGCCTTTCATCAGTAGGCTTCGTCAGGTTCATGGTAATGCTGACATGCGGACGATGGTCGCATCCCTGTTCGTCGATGTACTGTTCCTGGTAGCTGGTCATCCAGGCGCCGCTCTGCTTGCTGCTGCGCGGAAAGAAATCGGCATAGAGTACGGCCAGGAAAGAACCGTCGCCATCGAACACCTCATAAGCTTCCACATCAGGGTGATAGACGGGAATCTGTTCGTTCCGCTGGAATGTGATGCCATAGAGACGTCCAGCGAGTCCGAATATGCCCTCCTTGACCTTGTCGAGCTGAAAATAGGGCCTTAACTGCTCTGCATCGAAATCATACTGCTCGCATTTCAGTTTATGGCTATAATAGCTGAAGTCCCAAGGCTGCACCTGAAAATCATCTCCTTCCAAGCGACGAGCCAAGGCCTCAACTTCCGCCACTTCCTGGCGTGCCTTAGGCTCATAGGCCTCCAAGAGCTTTTCGACGAGGTTATTGACGTTCTCTGTATTTTGGGCCATGCGGCGATGTAGCACATATTCAGCATAAGTCTTGTAACCCAGGAGCTGTGCGATCTGGCGACGCAGGTTGACTATCTGCTTAACGATAGGGTAGTTGTCTCGCTCACCGGGTTGCGTGCAAATTGTATTCCGGGCCATATACATCTGACGGCGAAGCTCGCGGTTGTCAGCATAGGTCATGAAGGGTGTATAGCTTGGTGCATGCAATGTAAACAGCCAACCCTCAAGGTCCTTCTCCCTGGCTGCCTGGGCTGCCGCCTGCATTGCACTTTCCGGAAGGCCGTTAAGTTTCTCTTTTTCAGTTATATGAAGATTGTATGCATTAATTTCCTTTAAGTTGTTCTGATTGAATCTTAGGGTGAGCTGAGCCAGTTCAACATTCAATGCTGAAAATGTCTTTTTGTCTTCATCAGAGAGATTTGCACCGTTTCGTTCAAAGCCTTCATAGGTCTTCTCCAACAGCATTGTCTCCTCGGCACTGAGTCCCTTGGCATTCTGGCGTACATACTTTACGCGCTCAAACAGCCTGGGGTTCATCAGTATGCGGGTGGAATGCTCTGTAAGCAAGGGAGACAGTTTGTCTGAAAGGCTGTCCATCTCGTCGGAGGTATGTGCACTGAGCTGGTTGTAGAAAACAGTAGTGACACGTGACAACAACTCGTCCGTCCGCGGCAGGAGGGTGTTCTCAAAAGTCGGTTCCGCAGGATTGTCAATAATCCTTTGGATTGCATCATCCTCTTGCCGCATACCCTCCATGACTGCTTCTTCATAGTCCTCTATCCGGATTTTCTGGAAGGGTACTGTCTCATGAGGTGTGCCCCAGGGTGTATTCAGGAAAATATTATCTTTACTCAATCTTGCCATAGTTTAAATTTTGGTATATCTTGTTTATGTCGGGTATATATATTATCATTCTCATTAACTGTATCAAGCCTTCGTCTTTCATATTGTTAAGTTCATTGGAAACACTCAGCCGTGTCTCGTCAAGATAGTCGGCCATGTCCGTCATCTTGATTTTCATTATTTTGCGAGGGTCGGCGGTGGTGAAGCTTCTTTGGAAGAATGATACCAGTTTCTGTCGGACAGTTTTCTGCCTGACGCATGAATTCTGTTCTTTGAGCCTTGAGATATGAGCCGATAGCATATTCATGTAATTCAAGCGGAAAATCTCAGACTTCATGAGGTGAGTTCCAATGTCGTGCTTCCTTATCTGGAGTATCTGGCATTGACTTGAAGGTCGGTAAGTATATTCGTAAAGGCAATGAAGACCATAGAGGTTTTCAGCCTCTATGACGGTTGGCCCTGAAATGTATTCTTGCGTTACGAAAAGGCCGTCTTGGGATGACGTCTCTTTCAGGAGTTCACCACTTAACAAGAAAAGGAGCTTGGTACACACCTCGCCCTGGACAATCAGGGGGTAATGAGAAGCCGGTATGGTTTCCACCTGGAACTTCAGGTGTTCCTCCATACGCGCCAGTTCCTGTCCGCTGATTCCCATCAGCAAGGGTGTCCTGGTCAACAGATTATACTTCTCCTTTATGTCCATCTCAGTCTCTCTTACTTCTCAGTCTTGAAGCTCTCTTCCAGTCCTTTTGTGTAATACACCTTTTGCTCTCCGTTTTCCTCGTATATCAAATAGGCCTGCAACTCGGGATGCTGCTCCAACAGATTGCGTGCATTCTCCAGGCCCATCACCATGAAGGAGGTGGCAAAACCATCGGCCATAGCGCAAGATGGTGCCAGGACGGTACTGCTCAGGATGGAATGCTGTACCGGATAACCCGATTTGGGGTCGATGGTGTGGGCTATCCGCTTGCCGTCCTTGACGTAAAAGTTCCGGTAATTGCCACTTGTGGCCATAGCGCAATCTGTGAGGCTGAGTATCTTATCCAGTTCTTGATTGGTGCTGCTGGGATCATCAGTCGGCTTGTTGATGCCTATCTTCCATTTCTCGCCATTCTGGTTCTTTCCACCGCATACAATCTCCCCGCCTATTTCAATCATGAAGTTCTCAATGCCTTTCTGTTTCATAAGCTTTGCCACGCGGTCGGCTCCGAAACCCTTGGCAATGGCACTGAAGTCCATGATTATACGCGGATCAGACTTCTTGATATGCATATCTTGAATCTCCACCTTGCTCCAGCCTACAAAAGCCCTCAGGCTGTCTATCGTTGCAGAATCAGGCAAGAGATCGTTCTTGAACCCGAAGCCCCAGGCATTCACCAAGGGGGCGACTGTG
Source organism: uncultured Prevotellaceae bacterium (assembly GCA_946407895.1). GTDB lineage: Bacteria > Bacteroidota > Bacteroidia > Bacteroidales > Bacteroidaceae > Physcousia. The sequence continues at coordinate 3,943 of CAMJQA010000058.1, read as the reverse complement.
ACATCGAAGGCGCCGTCGGTGACCTTGCTTATGGCCTGTGCAAGCTGGAAGACGCTGTTTAACATCGAGTCGGCTTCATCGCTCTTTCCGCTGTTTATCATGCTAATACAACTGTTGGGATTAAACATGGAGAGGGAGGCATCAACAGCTTGCAGTTCACCCATTATTTCAGTCTGAAGGTCCTTCCCATACTGATATTTAGCATGGAAAACGGTGCCGAAAATCATGCCTTCGTTAGATTGAAAAGGTGTATAGCTGTCACGATGGGATTTGCGGGCAATGAAGAATGTCCCGATAATAAGGAACAGCAAAAAAAGAATCTGCCATTTTTTCATGTCGTATGTTCAATTAAAATCTTTATTCCAATAATCAGCAGGATGACTCCTCCGATAGCCTCGATATGCCAGTTGCTCTTCTGCGAGCCATAGATGCCTATACACAACCCAACCGCACTGAATACCAGCGAGCAAAGGGCCACGATGAGCGCATAATGGCATACCAGCATCAGTGTGATGTTTGCCAGGCAGGCCATTGATATGCCTACGGTCATGGCATCGATACTGGTGGCAATAGCCATTATGACGGTCGTAGCCATTGTAAGTACCTCCTTCTTCTTCCTACTACTGACCGTTGCCTTCTTAGAAGGCTTTTTCTCGGTGAAGCTCTCATAAATCATCTTGAGCCCAAGGTAGGCAAGCAAACCGAAGGCTATCCAATGGTCGAAATCTTCGACATAGCCCTGGAACTTGGCCATACATCCGAAACCAAGTATCAGCATGCCTCCCTGAAAGAGGCCAAACAGGAGCGACTGCCGAGCCATAGGCCACAGTAGGACTCGATGAGTCGAAACGCCTGTGGCAATGCTGACTGCAAAGCAATCCATCGCCAAGGCAATACCTAAAAGCCATACGTCCCACCCACTCATTTACCAATATTCTTCTTAGCTGTCTTACCTATGTCAAAGGTCAGGTTTACCGTTCCTCCGAATGTCGAGCCCCCGTTCTTCCCGAAGCCTGGCACGTAGAATGGCTCGCCGTATTCGGACACCTTCTGCTTAAGGCGGTTCCTGAAACGCAGGTTCCATCCCAGGCGTACGATGCTCCACAATTTGGTCTCCATGCCTATTACAACCTCTACCCACTGGTTTTTTCCGTTCAGGTCGTGTAGGGCCAGGGGAGAGTGAATCTTCCACACCGGGTCTGCAAAGTCGGGATTGTCGAAGCTGTAGCTGTAGTTCGTGAATGCGTATCTGAGTCCGATGAAGAACCTGTTGCCGCTCATCTTCTTATTCATGTTGTAATCCATACCTATTCGGTAATATGGTGCAGTGCAACTGAAGGTGTTGTTATTGTCGCCTCCCGTCTTCTTGCAGTCTCCGATTCCTAACTCAACGATAGGAAAGTATTTCTCGCAGAAATTCAGGCGGCCAGCCACCTCCATATTGGCAAACCGTGCACTCACGGCCTTCATGGCAAACCCCACCAGATCGGCTGATACGGCAATACCTCCGAAGACAGGAGCGTTGTCGGCAATGAGATTGCTCTCATGACCGGGCAGTTTTACCTGCTCTCCGGGCTTCGCATCCTGAGCCAGAGCAGACGGGCCGGTCAGGCTAATTGCCAGTATGAACGTGTATCTTAAGATTCTCTGCTTGATCATAGTTCACCAGGGGTTGTGTGATTGTAACTGAATCGATGAAGGTGTTGGTGGCACGAACCGAAGTGATTCTGTGAAACATACCCGTAGGGCAGTCGGGCGACTCGAAATGGGGGATGTTCTCCTTTTCAATCCAGAGGGTGTCAAGGAGTGCATAGGTTTCGCCCGTGATGATGAGCACCAGTGTGTCAGCCTCCTGCCAATAGCTCAGGGGCAGGTTCATCGTTTGCGTATTGTTCTGCTGGTTGATGAGAATAGAGTCCACTCCACAGGTGCTGACCGTCAGCACGTCTGTGATGGCCACAGCATTTCCATCGCCGTAGAACGATGCCTGGCACGTAACGGTGTTGTAGAGCGTGCAGTCAATCGTATCGCAGGCCCCGGGAAAAAACAGGGCTGCAATGAAGAACAAGGCTGCGATTAAGCGAGAGCAGAAGCAAACTCGTTTGTATTCTGCCGAGCGATAGCAGGCTCGAACGAAGTTCAATATGCGTCCTGCGCGTTTCATAGTTCGCATTCAATCTGGTAGTTGTTGCGTTCGGGTGCATTGCGGCTGATGAGTTCGCCCAGGAAACCGGCCACGAAGAGCTGGGTGCCCAGAATCATCATCGTCAGGGCAATGTAGAAGTAGGGACTGTCTGTGACAAGCGGATGCGCCACTCCGCTGTGCAGGTAGTACAGCTTGGTAGCTCCTACAACCATAACGGCCAGGAAGCCGATGATAAACATCAGGGTGCCCACAAAGCCGAAGACATGCATGGGCTTCAGCCCAAAGCTGTCGAGGAACCAGAGTGAGAGCAGGTCAAGATAGCCGTTCACGAAACGGTTCAGGCCCATGAACTTTGACTTGCCGAACTTGCGAGCCTGATGATGCACGGTCTTTTCGCCAATCTTGCTGAATCCCGCATTCTTGGCCAAATAGGGGATGTAGCGGTGCATTTCGCCATAAACCTCGATGTTCTTGACTACATCTTGGCGATAGGCTTTCAGTCCGCAGTTGAAGTCGTGCAGGTTATGAATGCCGCTTACCATACGCGCCGTAGCATTGAACAGTTTTGTGGGGATGGTCTTCGAGAGCGGGTCGTAGCGTTTCTGCTTATAGCCGCTGACCAGGTCATATCCGTCGCGGGTAATCATGCTGTACAATCCGGGTATCTCGTCGGGTGAGTCCTGCAAGTCGGCATCCATAGTGATAACAACGTTGCCCCGGGCTTCCTTGAAGCCGCAGTATAGAGCAGGGCTTTTGCCATAGTTGCGGCGGAACTTGATGCCACGTACCACCTCGGGGTTCTCATCGTGCAGGCGACTGATGACGTTCCACGAACCGTCGGTACTGCCGTCGTTTACGAAAATGACCTCGTAGGTGAAATGATTCTCTTTCATTACCCGGCTGATCCAGCTGAACAGCTCGGGCAACGACTCTTCTTCATTGAACAGAGGAATGATTACTGATATATCTAACATTTTACCATTTACCATTTAAATTTTTGAACCTTGAACTTTGAACCTTGAACCTTTAATCATCATGTGATTCATCTGGATACGGAAGCCTTACGGCCGAGAACAGGGCGCTGATAACCGAGAACACCAGAGCTACAAAGAAGTTGAATGCGATGAAGTTGACCATGAGAGCTCCGACGGGCATAGCGGAAAAATCTTCGAGTATAGTCTTAAAATCGGTGCCCGGCATCAGCGATTGCATCATCTCCTCATACTCAACCTGCTCTGCCATACTGCGGAAGGAGGCTAAGAGGTGGCCGCCGTCGATGAACCTGAAATAAAGAAACTGAGCAAAACTGGTCAGCAAGGCTGCATACATGGATATGGTCCAGGCCATCCACCAGCGACGCATACCGCCCAGCGGCACTATCTCGTGCTGAAACTGCCTGAGGAACCAGACTTCGGCAAATAAAGAGAGTAGGGCAAACAGATTGCCCACATGACCCAGTAGGGGAAAGTCGAAGGCGTACATTGCACAGCCAAAACTGACAATCCATAGCACCCCTACAATCAAGCCGTACTGACCCGCAAAGGCTCTGGCTTGAGCGTAATTAAAACCTGTTTCTTCCAAAATCTTTCAATTTTTGCTGCAAATATACATATTTATTTCTTATGTATAATGTAATGAAGCGTTAAAATGCGTGAATAAGAAAAAAGTTGGCCGAAAATTTGGCCATAAGCGCAAATATATATAATTTTGCACCCGCAAAATGGGAAAGTCCTGTACGGCATGCTCCCTTCGAATCCCCCAGGGCTTGACCGCAGCAAGGGTAGTTGGTTGTAGCGG